>CAININ010000109.1 GCA_903849265.1 uncultured Acidimicrobiaceae bacterium | reverse complement strand
CGTCAGGCTCGTCTCCAGCAAGTGGAGGCGACCTTCGAGCCGCTCCCCTTCGATACCAGTGCCGCGAGGAGCTACGGACAGATCGTGGCCGCTGTGGCAGAGGTCGGACGATCACCTCGACGGCGCATCGCTGACCTGCTCATTGCTGCCACTGCCCACGCCAACGGCCTTGCGCTCTACACCCGAAATCCCGACGACTTCGCTGGGATCAGCGATCTCGTCCACGTCGTCGGCATCTGACCGCTGACCGGCAGCCGGCACCTGGCAATAGGACCAGGGACACGCCAAAGGTGAACGGTGGTCTTCCGTACCATGTCTGATACGTAAGATTGGTAGTATCAAGAATATGGCACGACAGAAGGCAACCATCACACTGGACCGCGACAAGGCGTCTGCCGCTCGGGCGCTACTCGGTGTCGGATCCACCTCGGAGGCGATTGACGTGGCGTTGGACCGGCTCATTCATGCCGAGCAGTTGCAAGCCGATATAGCTGCCTACCGAGCAGTGCCGTCGACGTCGAACGAGGTGGCCCTGGCTTCGTTCGGTGATGCCGGCACCCTCGGTGACGACACCGACTGGGACGCCTTGTACGCCGACGACCTCTCGTGACCGCCGCCGCCGTGCGTCGCGGCGAGGTGTGGCTCGCGGAGCTCGACAAGATCCGTCCTGTCATCGTCCTGACGCGAGACCCGTTGGGGCGGCTGCTCCATTCAGTGATCGTTGCTCCAGTCACCTCGACCATCCGGGGCCTATCCACTGAGGTGGCCCTCGGGCGTGAGGACGGAATTCGACTCCCATCAGTAGCGAACCTCGACAACGTGCAGCTTCTCTCACGTGATCGATTCCACAAGCGAATCGGACGAGCCCAGCCGGCCACCATGACGGCAGTATGCGTCGCCCTTTCGATGGCAGTGGACTGCACCGAGGGCGGGATCACCGAACTGCAGTGACGCGCTCCCCACGTTTCGGCTGAGCTCATCTGGTTGACGTCTCAAGCGGCTGGCTCGACTGGGAACCGTCACCCCGCTCGACGGGGGCTGACTCCGGGGCTGTGCAACATCCCAGCTACTCCCACGGTGTCCACCCATTCAGACCGTCTGTCCTGGATCCTCCTGTTCGTCAGACCGGTGGCGCTGGTATTGGCGGTGACCCTCCATGGCTCTTCTGACTGGTCCGTTGGCCGATCACACGCCACGCTTTAGCTCAGGATGGAAAGAGGAGTCGTTGTCCTCGTGAGGCTGCTGTTCCTGCGTCGAGGTAGGCATTGCACTCGGTGAGAGTCTTGCCAGCACCCTCGTACGTGCTCCAATCGACCGCGGCAGACCACCGTTGGAGGTGCTCGAGTACGGCGATGAGTGGCTGGCCTGGACCGGTACCCCTCGAGATGCCCGACAGGCTCGCGATGTAGTCGTTACGCATGACGATGGGCACGAGGACTCGGACTTCGCCAGCAGCGGAAAGCTCCGCATTGGCCGTAAGCCGAGCGACCCTGCCATTTCCGTCGTCGAATGGGTGGCACTCGGTGACGAGGAACATCATGGCTGTCGCCCGGGCCAGAGGACTGTGAAGCCGGTCGAGTGCGGCAAAGCCTTGCTTGAGGGTCCCGGCCACGAGGGCAGGCTCCACGAACTGGTAGCCGCCGGCGTAGTTGTTGACCTCCTTGAATTCACCTGGATGCTTGTCCTGGCGCACTGCCATGAGCATGCTGTGCCTGGCTTGGAGGATGTCGATCAGGTCGTCACCGTTGGCCGGGACCCGTACCCGGTCGGTGGGACTCACGGCCAACCGGTAGGTAGCCGACACGTCGTGAGCGTCGGCCGGCCGGGCCGCTGGGAAGACCCCATCGACCGCTATCCGACGAGCGTCATCCACGCCGAACTCCGTGCCTTCGATGAAGTTGGAAAAGTACGCCTCGAAGAACGCCAGCCATTCCCACCGGCTCACCGGTGGCAGGGCGGCGAGCGGACGCGGAGGCCGCCGCTCCAAGAGATCGACCAGGGCCTCGACCATCTGCAGGCGGAACCCGTCGAAGGGAGCGCCATCGAGGCGCGCCGCGAGGTGCCCAGACATTGCCGTGAAGCCGCCCGTGACCGTCCCGAGCACGGCCACCAAGCGTTTTCGCACGGCCGCAACTGCGTTCGGTGGAAACGAGCCAGCGATGACGTCGAGTTGCTCGAGGACGCCCTGGATCCGACCGGTGCCCCCTGACCGAGCGAGTGCGTCGATGCGGTCCTCGACGGCCACGGTGCCAGCCCGATGGAGCGCCGGCCGCCCCCGCACGTCGATGTTTTCGACCAGCACTCGAGCTGGGCCGGAGAGGTGGAGTCCCTGGGGCAGCTCCATGTCCCCCGGCACTGGCCCGGGTGCCGTGATGGGCCAGAGCACTAGACCGGGAAGTCGCACCTCGTTCTTGCGACCGGGCTCCGGGTGGGCAACGAAGAGAATTCCGTCGTCGGGGATTCCGCCAGCCATGGCGGTGCGCCCGCACAGGACGCCGCCCGGCCAGTAGTGGGCGGCGATGGTATGCATGTGGTGGCGGGCCACCTGCTCGGGCGGCAATGTTGCCCCAACGGCGTAGAGCCCGGGGGCCAGCCGAAGGGCGGCGCCGGTTTTGGCCGAGCGCAGCAGTCGGCTCTCATTGTCAGCATCAAGGCGGGTCAGTACCCCGTGGGGGCCCGGAGGCGCAGGTTTCTTGGCCAAAACTACCCCCTCTCACCTCGATTGTGCAGGTATTCTACTGTTTATCCGTGCATTATGCTGGTTTTATACATTTTATTAGTGCAGCGTGCCTTCTTCGTTGGTCATGAATCCACGACCCCCAGCAGCGGACGGCCGGCGCCAGTGCACTTCACAACGACGATCCTGGTAGAGCGCTGTTGGTCGTGGAATCCTTGAGGGGCTGAACGGATCCGTACGTCAGTGCGGGAGGTGATGGAGTACTGAGGGTTCCGTTGGGTCGGTGGATGTGCGGCGATCTGGGGTCTGCGCTCAGGCCCGGGCCACGGGAGTCCCATACCGCTGGCGGGCTGCCTCGCCCGATGTGCCGAGCATCGTGCCGATGGCCGACCAGCTCTGGCCGTCGATCCGGGCACTTGCTACTGCATCCATGAGGACCGTCTCTACCGCTGCCCGGGATAGGAAGGCCTGGCGCACACCCATCAGCGAGTCTGCCGATTTGGTGTTGTCTATGTCGGGAACGTGGTCCTCGAACCGACGCGCCAGCGCATCCGCTTGGTCGATGATCTCTTGGGTACTCCTCGGCATGGTGCTCACCTCACATACTTCGCTCGGGCCGGCATGGCATGGACGACCACCGGGCCGTCCGCTCCCTCGACGATCCCGATCTCCAGGAGCCGACCGGTCGTGCCCGGGCCAACTGCCATGAGGAATCCGTCGTCAAGATCTTCGATCCACATCGTGTGACCCACATCGGATGATCGAAGGCGTGGTGGATGTCCACGTCGCTCACCTGATGCCTTCGAGCACTGGATGCGATGGTCGGCTTTGCGTCCATTGTAGCAAGATAACTTGTGAGTGTGACGGTCTGACTGGAAGGTCAAGTGGCTCGTCAGGGCCGGCTTCGGCGGTACCGAGGTCGGGCTGGCGGAGGTGGAACGAGCCACCCTCGCTCCTCGTACACCTTGAACAGGCACCCGCCTCCGTCTGACTGCGACACCAGCTCCTCTCTCTCGATGGCCTGGTCTTCCTCCCAGTCAAGAGGTGCCAGGTAGAGATCGACCCATCCGTCATCGTCGACCTCGACATGGACCTCCAGCCCGTCCATCCCATCGCGAACGAGCTCAGCCCGCACTATCAAGGCGGCATCCCCACCGAAACCGCCGAAGAGCCCATCGACCAACCACCCGGCCTTGAGCATCGGGGCGATCAACTCGTCCAACTCGGACCATTGCTCCTCGGTCGCCACGTCGGGTAGCTCGCACTCATCATCATCCTCTTCCTCTACGCCGTCCTCCACCTTGTCGGGCAACTCTTCCTCCACGCCGTCCTCCACCTTGTCGGGCAACTGTTCCTCCATGGAATCATCGGTCATCAAGCGCTCCGCTCCCCCAGGATCCGCTCCTGAAACATGGTCCGCACCCGGGCCTCGGGACCGAGTCCGAACACTTCACACAGCGTCCGCATGGTGAGTACGGCCAGTGCCGCCACTTCGTCATCAGTGGTGGCGAACCGGTGCAGGTTGGGGGTGGTCCCCTCGATGGGGTCGATCCAACCGAGTGCGTGCAGGGCATCCACTTGTTCAGAGGTGTACTTGCAGCATTCGTCGAGCATGGCGTTGTCGGCGCACTCGCCGATCACCCCTCCCGCCCGCTCCAAAAAGGCGAACTGGAGGTAGCGGCCGTCGCTCTCCCCGCAGGTCGCACAAGTGATGTTGTCGAGTTCGACCCACAGCAGCCAGCGGCCGGGACGCAGGCGGAATTCCTGGAGCACCGAGGCATGGCCCCGCTCCATCTCAAAGACAGTGGTGGTCCGCTCGTGGATCGGCCCCGAGGAGTCCTCGTCGTCGATGTCCAGCAGGTCGTAGAGGGTCTCGGGCCAGGCCGGCACCGAACCCGAGGCATCCAAAGCGTTGAGGGCGGAGAACTTGCCCTCTTCGTCGTGCAGCTCACCAGGGGCATCACCCAGGGGCAAAGGTGGGTGGTACCCACCGCACGTCACAAGGCTCTGCATATCGAACTCGTCGGCCGAGTAGTCGACGCCATTGCCGGCACCGCCATCGGCACCGCCGTCAGTACTCTCATCAGCACCGTCACCAGAGTCGTGGCGGCCGCTCATGCGAACGCTCCGACGGTGAGCAGGTGCAGGTCGACCAGTTCGGCCATGGACAGCCTGCTGGTGTACCCACCGGCCAGTGCGAACACCAGTGGGTGCTCACGAGCCGCGGCCCACTCGGCCACCTTCTGCTCGCGGATCTCGAGCATGCCCTTCGACACACCGCTGTCGAACGGATCCATGCCGGCGTTGTAGAGGACCAAGTCGAACGGACCGACCTGGTCACACAGCGCCAGGGCCTCGTCCACTCGCTCCAGGTAGTCCTGGCTGGTAGCGATCAGCAGGGCGTCGTCACCCGTGGGTGCCCACCGGTCGAACAGGTTGGTGGACACGTCGATCTGGACCACCGACGATGGGTCGGTCATCGACCGGGTGCCACCGCCGCAGTGGGCGTCGAGATCGAGGACCAGGATCCGCTCAGTACCCAGATCGCTGGCCGCGCGGGCAGCGACGGCCAATCCGTTAAAGGTGCAGAACCCGGAACCGTGGGCGGCCCGGGCATGGTGCAGGCCCGACGACAGCGATCCGGCTACCCGGCTGGTGCCGGACAGGACCTCGGTGACGCCTGCCACCAGGCCGGTCGAATGGGCGATGACCATGGACGGCAGCCCGGCATCCCAAGAGAATCCCTGGGACTCCGCCAGGTGCAGCGGGTCGCCATTGACTACGGCGTCGACGTAGCCGTCGGTGTGGACGGACCGGATCAGCTCGGTGGTCCGATCAGTGTGCTCGACGGGGTCGACCAGGGCGGCCTCCACCCGGCCATCAGTGATGGCTGTGGCGATCTCTCCGGACTTGCGAGTGGTGTCGAAGGCGTACTCCGATCCGGTGTACTGCTGGTTGTAATAGATGCTGTATGACATGGTGTTTCGTGATTCTTTCCGCCAATCGATACGTTCGATTCGCTGACACCATTGTCCCATATGGGTGTAACAGTCTCCCCTGGAGGTGGGCACTGGTCAGACCCCGTAGGGGTCTGACCAGGAAGTTCTGAGGGGACTGGTTGTCACACCCACTACATATGGTGTTCGGCATGGATAGATTGAAGAACCTCACCGTGACCTTTGCCGATGATCTGAATGCAGACCTGCTGGACCTGAAACAGCACTCCACCTACTGGGGTCTGCTGGCTGGCGGACCCTCCGACCTACGCAACGCCGAGATCCTGGCGGAATGCACCCGAACAGAGGGCACCACGCCGATCCATCTGATCCGCCCCGCCGAGCTGTGGGTGGAGGGAGATCACTCGAATCTGAGCGCTGGTCCGGTGCGGTTGCTACCCGGGCTCCAGTGCGAAGGACTGTTCGATGCCCGAGGCCGGTGGCTGCGGGTCGCCTGGTTTCAGGAGCAGTGGACACCCACCATCGACCCCCTGGTCCAAGAGCAGTTCCGGAGACTCGACTTCATGGCCCTGTCGGTGGAACGAGCCGGCGGATGGTGATGGCCGAGATGACCCCGACCACCACCCCGTCCACCTGCACCGCAACCACCGCTGACCGTCTGACGACCGATGCCCGTCCACCTGTCACCGGAGGCATGAACGTCCGCATCCACCGGGGCGCCAATGAGATTGGCGGCAGCTGTGTGGAGGTCGAGTACCAGGGGAGCCGCATCGTCCTCGATGTGGGCAAGCCCCTGTGGGCCGGATGGGACGAGTTCGTGCCGCTGCCCGACGTGCCCGGCCTGGCCGACGGATCCGACCCGTCGTTGGCCGGGGTGCTCATCTCCCATCCCCACCTCGACCACTACGGACTGATCGACCAGGTGCACCCGAGCGTGCCGATCTACATCGGCCAAGAGGCGACCCGACTGCTGGCCGAGGCTGAGTTCTTCTCCTCTGCTGGCATCACCCTCCATCCGACAGGGTTCCTGGTCGACCGCCAGCCGATCCTGGTGGGTGCCTTCACCGTCACGCCCTATCTGGCTGATCACAGCGGGTTCGACTCGTACTCGTTGCTGG
>CAININ010000108.1 GCA_903849265.1 uncultured Acidimicrobiaceae bacterium | reverse complement strand
CGCTTCTTTCCTACCGATCGCGTGGCGGGCGCAAGGACTACCGATCGTCGAGGCGCTTCAGCGACGTGCGGTAGCGGTGTCCGTTGGCCACGTACTCGTCGGCCGACAGTTGGATCATGCGCAGGTTCGATTTTCCCTCGCGGATCTGAGCTGGCACGCCGATGGCCAGCGCTCCTGACGGCACCACCATGCGGTTGGGCACCACGGCATTAGCCCCGACGGTGGCCCCAGTTCCGACGACGGCGTGGTGCAGGACGACCGACCCTGATCCGACCAAGGAGTCGTCCTCCATGGTGCAGCCTTCGAGATGGGCCAGGTGGCCGATCACGCAACCGTCACCGACGATGGTCGGGAACCCTGGCCCAGCGTGGATGACGGTCCCGTCCTGCACCGAGGAGCGGGCCCCGATGACGATGGTGCCGTAGTCACCTCGAAGCACGGCTCCGGGCCAGACGGTCGCTTCGGATCCGACGGTCACATCGCCGATGAGGACCGCCTCGGGATGGATATAGGCCTCGGGATGGATGACGGGGACGAGGTCGCCCAACTGGTAGATCGGCATGGCCGAACACTACGAGGCCCACCAGCTTCACCGCGGCACCGTCAACTTTCCCCTTGGGAACGGTGACACCGTCTAGGCCGGCAGTCGGCCGACCCGGATCTCGAACCGCCGCATCTGCGACCGGAGGATGTGCCCGCCGAACTCGTCGACGTTCAGTCCGAGGTAGCTGGCCAGTGCGTCGAAGTAGTCGGGGCTGGGGTCGGACAGGTCGAGCGCCCACTGGCGCACGTTCCCCCGAGAGGTGGCGATCTCCCGAGCCGCATCGACTTCGTCATGGCCGCGTTCGGTGAACGCGTCGATCAGGGCCTGGCCGAGCGTCGGCCGGTCGAGATCCCAGGTGCGAACACGCGTCGCCTCGACCGGAGCGCCTGATCCGGCCACCGAGGAATCGGATTGTGCGTCTGTTCTGACGCGCTCCTCGATGCCGGTGCCGTGCTCCTGCATCAGCAGTCTGGTCATGCATGCCTCCTTGCCCGCCAAACAAGGCCGAGTCGCTCGCCAGGGCACCTCGTCATCGCAACCTGCGAATCCACGGATCACCACGTTGAACGAGCGCCGCCGACCGCCCGACAATATCGATGGACCGCAGAGCGCAACCAACCGCCTGGCCCCGCCCGTGCCTCCCCTCCGCCGTGGAGGAACACCTCAATTATCCACTGGAACCAGCAGGATTCAAGGCCGCACCTAGGGACTTTGGACCCATTCTGCGAGATTCAGGACCCACCGGCCGGGCCTAGATCGGAGTGGACTGGTTTCGTTCTTGCTGGGCCTGGGCGCACCATGCACAGGCCGGACCTACACTCATCACCACCCGGAACGGCCGGCGACGAGGAGACCGTCCATGAGCGACGCAACTGCACTCGGACACCCCGTGTTCGATGCCGACAACCATTACTACGAGGCGCTCGATGCCTTCACCCGGCACCTGGACCCAGCGCTGGGCACCCGGGTGATCCAGTGGTCCGAGATCAACGGCCGCAAGTACCACGTCATCGGTGGACGGGTCAGCCGGGCGGTGACCAACCCGACCTTTGATCCCATCGCCATGCCGGGTGCGATGTACGACTACTTCCGGGGAAATCCTGACAACCGCAATCCCATGGAGTTCCTGGCCGGCCGCGAGCCGATCCGGCCGGCCTACCGCGAGCCGGCGGCCCGCATCGACGCCCTCGACGCCCAGGGTCTGGCCGGTTGCCTGCTCTTCCCAACCCTCGGCATGATCTACGAAGAGCCGCTCGCCCACGACCCCGAAGCGGTCTGCATGCTCTTCCGGGCCTTCAATCGGTGGCTGGTCGAGGACTGGACGTTCAACTACCGGGACCGGATCTACGCCGCTCCCTATCTGACGCTTGCCGATCCGATCTGGGCCGTCGAAGAGCTGACCTGGGCGCTCGACAACGGGGCACGAACCATTGTGATGCGGCCGGCGGCACCGATGACGGCCCTCGGCCGTCGCTCCCCCTTCGACCCGATGTTCGACGGTTTTTGGCAGTTGGCCAACGATTCGGGCATCACCGTGGTGGTGCACGCCGGAGACAGCGGGATCTCCTCGAACGGCTACGCCGTGGACGGGTTCGCTGCCACCTTCAGTGGTGGATGGAAGCCGTCCATCAAGTCCTTCGCCATCGAGCAAGCCATCCGGGACTACCTGCTGTCCATCGTGTTCGAAAATATGTTCGAGCGGTTTCCCAACTTGCGGGTGGCATCCGTGGAGAACGGGGCGCAGTACCTGCCCGAGCTCATCGCCAAGATCCGGTCCACATCGAACAAGATGCCCGGCTACTGGAAGAACGACCCGGTCGAGACGTTCCGGCGCCACGTGTGGATCAACCCGTTCTGGGAGGACGACGTCAATCAGGTCGCTGACTGCGTGGGTCCGAACCGGGTGATTTTCGGATCGGACTGGCCGCACATCGAAGCGCTTCCGGAGCCGATCGAGTATGTCCGGGAGCTCAAGGAGTTCGATGCAGTGGAGAAGAAGCAGATCCTCCTCGACAACGTCCAGGAGCTGCTGACTCTTCGCCCCACGTAGGTTCGTCACCGTTCGGATTCAATGCAGCGGGGCGGATGGCGGTGCGGAGCGGCCGGCAGGAGTTGCTCGTGCCGGAGACTGTCTCCGCTGGGTCAGTGACCCTTGCCGCGTCCACGCGACTTATGGGCGCCCTTGCCGTGATGTGATCCGGTATGGGTTGCGTTGCGGGCGGTCTGCTGCGACCGCCGGGAGCGCCGGCTCCGCTCAGCAAAGCCGCCGGCCACGATGACGATCAAGCCGATCGCCATGAACATCCAGATGATCATCGGTGCACCCGTCCTGATTTCCACTCGCGTCGGCCATCCGGGGACCGGATCGGCCGGTCCCTGGGCAGGACCGGCACACAGTATGGCGACCCGATGAGCTCCGGCGCCATGTGGAGTGACACGAAGGGAATTTCATCACGGAACGTTTGCCGAGCATTCGCCCATTCGTGACGCCCCGTTAGGACGCCGGTTGGTAGAACAGTGGTGGTCCCGAGGAGCTGGGCGCAACCTCTCCATCGAGGCAAGGGGCAGGACAGCCAGGGGCGACGGCTCTTCGGTGGTCAAGTAGGGGCAGACCACCGTCGGGCCGGCGCACCAGGCAAGTCCGCTCCCGACCCAACCTCACCCCCCCAGGGTTGGGTCGCGGCAGATCAGGCGTGCTCTACCGCCCGGCTGATGTCGTTGTATTCGCCACAGTGGGCGCAACGAAGCGTGGGCTTGGTGACGTTGGCATGGATGCCGAGCACGATCGTCTCTCGGGTGATTCGGGCTTGAGTGAACTCGAGTCCTCCGCACCACCAGCAGCGCTGGTGACCGTCCTTGTCGATTGCCACGATGCGCATGTGCTGCCTCCCCGGTTGCGCCCGCCGCCTCGGCGGGCATCTGTCAACTTCTCGGCACCTTTTCGGGACGACTTGACCCAATAGTGGAAGATTCGTCTGATGGGTGGCTGATGGCGGGATCGGCGGACAGTCGAGCCTCGCGAGGGACGTCAGTGTGGAGGTGAAACCGGGGATGTCGGGATGGCGTCGGACACGCGGGGCCGAGGTTCTCGGCTGGAAACGGCTCCAATCTGGCGATACTTGGTATGATTGGCTTTCACCAAGTGAACGGGGGCCGTAGATGGCGACGCCAGCCGAATATCTCATCTCGACCAGTGGGCAGATGT
>CAININ010000107.1 GCA_903849265.1 uncultured Acidimicrobiaceae bacterium | reverse complement strand
CGCACTCGCCCGCCTAGCGGCCGATGCCGACCACGCCGAGCGGAACCTGATGCCGGCCATCTTCGAGGCCGTCCGGGCCTACGCCACCGTGGGCGAGATGATCAACACGCTGGCCGGGGTGTTCGGCCGGTGGGAGGAAACAGCGATCATCTGAGCGGGTGGGCCCCCTGGCATGTGCTCCGCCGGATCGAGGCCCAGGTGGGGGCCCTATCAACGGGGCAGGGGGTTGGGAGCGGCCATACTGGGGGCGTGGACCGCATCATCGTCAACCCCAGCGGACCCCTGTCGGGGACCGTGCGGGCCGGTGGGGCCAAGAACTCGGTGCTCAAGTTGATGGCCGCCTGCCTGCTGGCCGAGGGACGACATGTCCTCACCAACGTGCCCCAGATCTCCGACGTCGACATCATGGCCGAGGTCCTCGCAGCAATGGGTGCGACCGTGACCCGTGGTGCGCGTCCCGACGAGCTGGTGGTGATCACCCCGGCCGACATCACACCCGAGGCCCCCTACGAGCTGGTGGAGAAGATGCGGGCCTCTGTCGTAGTCCTCGGCCCGCTCCTGGCCCGGTGCGGATGGGCGCGGGTGTCCATGCCCGGCGGGGACGACTTCGGCCCTCGGCCCATCGACATGCATCTGCACGCCCTCGAGTCACTAGGCGCTGAGTTCACCTCTTCGCACGGCAACGTGGAAGGCCGCGTCAGCTCGTCGGTCGGGGGTGCCCCCCGGCTGGTGGGCAACCGGGTCGTGCTCGAGTATCCGAGCCACACCGGCACGGACAACGTGCTGATGGCGGCGGTCCTGGCCAAGGGGACCACGGTCATCGAAAACGCCGCCCGTGAGCCCGAAGTCTCGGACCTGGCCGCCTTCTTGAACGGCATGGGGGCGAAGATCACCGGGGCGGGCACGTCGCGCATCGAAGTCGAGGGGGTCGAGCGGCTGGAGCCGACCACCCATGCGGTCATCCCCGATCGATTGGTGGTCGCCACCTTCCTGGTGGCAGCCGGGCTCAGCGGCGGCGACATCGTGGTCGAGGACGGGCGTCCCGAGCACATGGACATGCTGCTGGCGAAGCTGACGGCCACCGGTATGGAGTTGACCTACGAACCCGAGGGGCTGCGGGCCTCGGCTGCGGGCGCCAGCCGCCTGCGGTCCACCGATGTGGCCACCTTGCCGTACCCCGGCTTCGCCACCGACTACAAGCCGCTGTTCGTGACCCTGCTGACCGTGACCGAGGGCGTGGGCATCGTCACCGAGAACCTCTTCTTCGGCCGCTTCCGCTATGTGGAGGAGCTTCGGCGCATGGGTGCCGACATCCGCACAGAGGGCCACCACGCCGTGGTGCGAGGCGTAGATCGCCTGTCGGGGGCGAAGGTCCGGGCGTTCGATGTCCGAGCCGGGGCCGCGCTCGTCCTGGCCGGCCTGGTGGCCGAGGGCGAGACGGTCATCAGCGACGCCCATCATGTCGACCGTGGCTACGAGGACCTCGTCGGAAAGCTGGCCTCGCTGGGCGCCAGCGTGGTCCGGGCCTGACGCGCACCGCCGTCCCCGGATACGCTCCTTCCTCCATGGCCGTCCTCCGCAACGCTGATCCTGCGACCCTCTTCGATGCTGCCCGCTCGGGCGACCAGATCGCCCTGCCGCGGCTGCTGTCGCTGGTGGAGCGAGGAGGCGACGGGGCTCGGGCCGTGGCCGAGATCGCCTACCGTTCGCCGCGTCAGGCCTATTCGGTGGGGATCACCGGGGCGCCAGGGGCCGGGAAGTCGACCCTCACCGACCAACTCATCAACCGGGCACGCGAACAGGGCATCGACGGAAGCGACCAGGTCGCGGTGCTGGCCATCGACCCGTCCTCGCCGTTTTCGGGCGGGGCCATCTTGGGCGACCGGGTCCGGATGCAGAACCATGCTCTCGACGAAAAGGTCTTCATCCGGTCGATGGCCACCCGGGGCCATCTCGGTGGCCTGGCCGTGGCCGTGCCCGACGCCGTGCGGGTGCTCTCTGCCGTCGGCGTGCCAGTCGTGCTGCTCGAGACGGTCGGCGTCGGCCAGCAGGAAGTTGCCGTAGCTGCAGCCACGGACACCACCATCGTGGTGGTGAACCCCGGATGGGGAGATGCCATCCAAGCGAACAAGGCCGGGCTCCTCGAGATCGCCGACCTCTTCGTCATCAACAAGGCGGACCGGCCGGGTGCACGCGAGACCCGTCGCGACCTCGAGCTCATGCTCGACCTGACGCAGCTGGGCACCTGGCGTCCGCCCATCGTCGACACGGTGGCCTCCAACGGTGACGGGGTCGACGACCTGTGGACGGCGATCACCGACCACCGGGCCCACCTCGTGGAAAGCGGAGACCTCGACCGGTTCCGCCGCGAGCGGCTGGCCCGCGAGTTCCACCAGATCCTGCTCGCCCGGGTCGAGCACCAGCTCGACGAACTCATGGCTGCCGACCGGTTCGCCGGTGTCGTGGCGGACATGTCGGACGGCACCCTCGACCCCTACGAGGCGGCCGACCGCATGCTGGCCGGGATCCTCCTCGAGCCCTAGACGCCGGACCTCCCGACCGTTGACTCGTCGATGCCAGGACGCACCGGGACGACCAAGCCGGTCGGATAGCGTGCGCACATGAGCGTCGTCCCGATCATGCCCTCCGGTCCGCTCCCTCCGGCGGGCGAGGACCCGCTGTGGTTCCAGCGTGCCGTCTTCTACGAGGTCTTCATCCGAGGGTTCTTCGACGGCAACGATGACGGCGTGGGGGACATCCCCGGGCTCATCGCCAAGCTCGACTACCTGCAGTGGCTGGGCGTCGACTGCCTATGGCTGCTGCCGTTCTATCCGTCCCCCCTGCGCGACGGCGGCTACGACATCAGCGACTACTACTCGGTCCACCCTGAGTCGGGCACGGTGGAAGACATCCGAACCTTGCTGACCGAGGCCCATGCCCGGGGCATCCGGGTGATCGCCGACCTCGTCATCAACCACACCTCTGACCAGCACCCCTGGTTCGTCGAGTCCCGTCAGAGCAAGGACAACCCCAAGTCCGACTGGTACGTCTGGAACGACGACGACCAGCGGTGGCCCGAGGCCCGCATCGTCTTCATCGACGTGGAGCGGTCGAACTGGGCGTACGACGCCGACCGGGGCCAGTACTACTGGCACCGCTTCTACTCCCATCAGCCCGACCTCAACTACGAGAACCCCGATGTGGCCGACGCCATGCTCGAGGTGGTCCGGTTCTGGCTCGACCTCGGCCTGGATGGGTTCCGGCTCGATGCCGTCCCTTACCTCTTCCAACGCGACGGCACGGACGGCGAGAACCTGCCGGAGACGCACGACTTCATCCGGCGGGTCCGAGCCGAGCTCGACGCCAACTATCCGGGACGGATCCTCTTGGCCGAGGCCAACGGGTGGCCGACCGATGTGGCGGACTACTTCGGCGACGACGAGTGCCACCTGTGCTTCAACTTCCCCTTGATGCCGCGGCTGTTCCTAGCCGTGCGCCGAGAGCAGACCTATCCGATCACCGAGATCTTGTCGCAGACCCCCGAGGCGCCCGCTGGTGCACAGTGGGCCATCTTCCTGAGGAACCACGACGAGCTCACCCTCGAGATGGTGACCGAAGAGGAGCGGGACTTCCTCTTTGCCGAGTACGCCAAGGACCCCCGGATGAAGCGGCACATGGGGATCGGTCGCCGCCTCGCCCCTTTGCTCGACCGGGACCGCCGGCTGTCCGAGCTGCTCTTCTCGCTGCTGTTCACGCTGAAGGGCAGTCCGGTCCTCTACTACGGCGACGAGGTCCAGATGGGGGACAACCTGTACCTCGGGGACCGCGACTCGGTCCGCACGCCCATGCAGTGGTCCCCGGACCGAAACGGCGGGTTCAGCCGGGCCGACTTCGCGCAGCTCTACCTGCCGCCGCTGATGGACCCGATCTACGGCTTCGGGGCAGTCAACGTCGAGGCCCAGCAGCGCAATCCGAGCTCTTTCCTGCACTGGATGCGCCGGATGCTGGCCGTGCGACGCCAGTTCCCCGTGTTCGGGACCGGCACCATCCAGATGGTCCCCTCGGCCAACCCATCGGTGCTGGCGTTCGTGCGAGCGGATCGCAGGGAGGCCGAAGCTGGTCGTGAGGTCACGCAGCCGGTGCTGTGCGTGCACAACCTCAGCCGGACAGCCCAGCCCGCCAACCTCGATGTGGGCGAGTGGGCCGGCCGCCAACCGGTCGAACTGCTGGGGCGAGTGGTGTTCCCGGTGATCGGGACCGAGCCCTATCCGGTGACGCTCAGCCCGTACGGGTCGCTCAGCTTCGAACTGGTCTAGGCGCGGTTGTTCGGCCGACCTCGGATGGGATGCCTCGGACCCACCGGGCTCTCGTTCTCTGAGTTGACGACGACTGCGGACTACCCGCGAGCGAACCGGATGAGCTCTCCGTAGTCGTCGGTCTCCAAGGCCGCCAACAGCGAGTGGATGTAGGCAACTCGGCCTGCGTCTTCTTCGTCCAACCGGAGTCCACCCCAGGTAAATGAGGGGGAGCCGACGGCGATGAGATAGAGGTCCGCCATGAGTCGTGTCAACCGCCCATTTCCGTTCGGAAAGGGGTGGATGCTCACCAGGCGCCCGTGGATCCGTGCGGCTAGTTCGTCAGTGTCGAACACCGATTCCTCGTGCCAAAACCGGGCGTCGTCGAACAACGCACCCGACTGCATCACGATCTGTGATGGATCGACTCCGATGTTGGTGATCCGCCGACGATGGGTTCCCGCCCACGCCCAGACGTCGCCGAACATCCGGCGATGGAGATCCATCATGAAGGCGTACGACAGGACGACCTCGGGGCCGACCCGTCGTGCCCGCCGGTAGGCCCACGGAAGTACCGAGGTGATGTTCTCGAACTCCACCTGGTTGAGATCTGCCCGGTTCGCCACGAAGTCGGGCAGGAGACCGAGGAGATCTTCGTCGTCGATCGGCGTTGCACCGGAAGGCTCCGGACCGATGGTCCGGACGCCCCACCCGCCCGGGGAGGGCCTTGGAGATCCACTCGTACCGTCGGTCACGGGATCGAGCGAGGAGCGGGCCAGCCCCGCAGAGGATCTCGCCAGAGGTCACCCCGGTCGATGAGCTCCTGGGAGAGGCGGTCCAAGGCCTCGCGCTGACGATCCAGCCCGACATCCTGCGCTTCGAGGGTCATGGTCCTGCTGGCGTACCCGAGTGTCGAAGCGGCTATTCGCCGGGCCTCGGATCGCACAGTGCCTTCGATCGTCGCGTTCGGCACGAGTACGTAGACCAACGAGCAGTCCAGAGCGGTAGCTACCTCGGCCAACTTGGCCAGGGTGATCCCGCCCGTGAGCTCGGCGAGCTCCAGCTTGCTGACCGCGGGAGCCGATATGGACAGGCGGGCTGCGAGCGAAGCCTGGCTCATGCTCAGCGCGCCGCGGATGGCACGGATCCAACCCGATCTCGGTGGCACGACGACCGGGTCTAGGTGTGCCTCCTCGAATTTTCGGTCGAGCTCTCTCCTGGCCTGGGCGGCCTGCTCACTCTTTCGCATACCTATAGGTTAACAGAAAGGGAAAAAATATCAATGCATAAGTTTCGAAGATGAGACTTCTTGATAATGTATGCATTGGAAATCCATAGGACGAGCGCACGGCGGTTCCTGCGGATGCGCCGTTTCGAAGGGTTTGTGTCTCAGACTGGTCGGTCGAGGATTCCGTCGGTCGAAGGATCGACCTAGCCGACGTCGGCGACTGGCACCACGACGGACAGCTCTTCGGCTGCCTGCTCGGGGTTCACGATGTTGATCAGCACCCCGGTGCCGAGCTCGAACCCGGCGACCGTGGTCAGCTTCGGGACGACGTGCACGTGCCAGTGGTACGGCTCCGGGGCCCGGTAGGGGGCAGAGTGGAACACGAGGTTGTAGGCGACGTCGCCGAGGACGTTGCGAAGTCGGCCCAGGGCGATCTTGAGCGCCCGGCCTACCGCCAGG
>CAININ010000106.1 GCA_903849265.1 uncultured Acidimicrobiaceae bacterium | reverse complement strand
GGTGGAGCCCTCGCCCTCTCGTGAGTCGACCTCTACCCTGCCCTGGTGGTTACTGGCCACGTGGCGCACGATGGAGAGACCGAGTCCGGTGCCGCCGGTAGACCGGCTGCGACCGTGATCGACCCGGTAGAAGCGCTCGAAGATCCGCTCGAGGTCACGAGTGGGGATCCCGACTCCGGTGTCGGACACCGAGAGCCGGATCTCTCCGTCGGCCTGGGTTCCCGAGACTTTCACCGTGGTCTCCTCGTAGGAGAAGGTGACGGCATTTTCGAGGAGGCTGTGGATGGCGGACACCAGCTGGCGCCGGTCGCCGACGACATGAACGGGCGGGTCGGGCTCGTCGAGCTCGATGGTGATGCGACGCTGCTCGGCGGCACTCCGCACCCGCTCGACCGCCTCGGCCATGACCAGGTTGATGTAGATCGGCTCCCGGGGAGGTGTCTCTTCGGACTCGATCCGGCTGAGGTCGAGCAGATCGTCGATGATCCGGCTGACCCGGAAGGCCTCGGTGTGGATCCGCGATGCCAGGCGGTGTGCCACCTCGGGATCGGGCTCCACGGTGAGCGTCTCTGCCAGCAGGCCAAGGGCACCGATCGGCGTCTTCAGCTCGTGGCTGACGTTGGCCACGAAGTCGCGCCGGATCTCTTCGAGTCGCCGGCGCTCCGACACGTCTTCGATGATGGCGATCACTCCGAGCGGCCGCCGGCCGTCGTCGATGAGCCGGGTGCGCACCGCCAAGGTCTGCCTGGGCGGTCCGTACAGGTCGAGCGTGCGCTCTGCAGACCCCTCCTGCCAGGCGTTCTCCAAGAGCTCGGTCACCGCCTGGGCGGCGAGCGCGTCACCGTGCCGGTTGTTCATGAGGGCCACGGCGCGGGCATTGCGGAAGGCGACCTCTCCGTTTTCGTCACAGACGATGACGCCCTGGGTCAGGGTGTCGAGGGCACGACGGAGCCGGATCGCATCCGAGCTGGCTTCGGTGACCGCCTCAGCGGCCTCGCCCGCCACCTTCTCTAGGTGGCTCAGGACCGGCTCCATGCCGCCGTCGTCCGGGGCCTCGACCCCAAGCCGGTTGGAGAGCGCGGTGAGCCGCTGCTGCAGACTGCGCCGGCCTGCTCGACGCCCGACCTGGTTGGCGATGATGACGGCGATCACCGCCACCACGCCCAGGACGATGTACCCGATCACATACGGCTTCACGGTCTAAGTGTGACAGGCCGTGGCCCTGCCAGCGACCACCCTTCCTTTCCTGGGCAGAAAAACATGAAATACACTGAAAGGTATTGTAATGCGGTCATGCAGTCCGTAACGTGAGCGCATGATCCTTCCCCCCTCGCTCCCGCACCTTCTCCACGCACTTCCGCACCTGCGGTTGCTCGCGGTCACCATGACCCCGGACCCTGGGCAGCTGCCCGGGGGCCAGGTGCTGCAGAAGCTGACCGACGGGCTCGGCGGATGGGCGCTGGCACTTTCGCTGGTCGGCCTGCTCATCGGAGCCGGTGCCTGGGCGCTGGGCGCCCACAGTCAGAACTATCAGCAGTCCTACAGCGGAAGGAAGGCGGTCCTGGTGTCGGGGTTCGCCGCTCTGCTGATCGGTGCTGGCCCGGCCATCGTCAACTTCTTCTTCGCTACCGGCCAGGGGGTGCACTAGGTGTCGGTACTGGTAGGGCTGGCGCCGATCCCGACTGCGGCCTGCCCCTCTGCTGCGGGTGCGCTGGGTGGTTCCGGGCTCGGAGCGGTCTGCTCCGCTGCCGGCGGAGTGGCCGGATCGATCAGTTCGGCCGTCGGTTCGGCCGTCGGCTCGGCCGTGGGCTCGGTCGTCGGGTTTGGCGCCGGGAGCGTGCTCGACGCAGTAAGCAGCTGGGTGACGGGCGGTGCGGTGTGGCTCCTGGGCCAGGTCGGAGGGGTCTTGGCGACCACCACCGCGGTCGACCTCGGTGCCTCGTGGTTCACCTCCCATTACGCCACCATGGCTGGACTGGCCGGCGTGGTGATCGTGCCGCTGCTCCTGTTGGGAGTCCTCCAGGCCCTCTACCGTCAGAGCACCTCGATGCTGCTGCGCTCGGTCCTGGTCAACGTGCCGCTTGCCATCTTGCTCACGGCGGTTGCCGTCACGTTGGTGCGCACCGGGCTGGCCGTGACCGACTCGCTCTGCGGTGCCGTGTCGCAAGGAGCGGGTCTGGACGCCGGCCACTTCCTGACCGGGGTGACCGCAGCGCTCGCCCCTGCGCAGGCTGCCGCCGAACCCGGAAGTGCGCCGACTTTCGTCCTCTTCCTCGGCGGCGTCGCGGTGGTGATCGGCGCAGTAATGGTGTGGATCGAGCTGCTCCTCCGCTCCGCGGCTGTCTATGTAGCGGTGCTCTTTCTGCCTCTGGCGCTGGCCGGTCTGGCCTGGCCTGCCATCTCTCACTGGAGCCGCCGCCTGGTCGACACGCTGGCCGCTCTGATCTTGTCGAAACTGGTGATCGTGGCCGTCCTCAGCCTGGCCGCCGGAGCGCTGGCCGGGGGCACCGGATCGACCCCGTCCGGAACCGCCACCCCGTCCGGAACCGCCACCCCTGGCGGAGGGTTTTCCGCTGTGCTGGGGGGTGCGGCACTCCTTCTACTGGCAGCCTTCGCCCCGTGGTCGCTGTTCCGTCTCCTCCCCTTCATCGAGGCAGGGGCCGTCGGCCATCTCGAGGGACTGGGGCAGCGGGCCCGGCATCAGGCGGCCGTCCCGGTGCGTGGACTGGCCGACGTGGCCTTGCGTGCCGCAGCGGCCGGGTCGATGGCCACCGGCCCGGTCGGTGTCATCGGAACCGCGGCCTCGGGATCGGTCGGCGGTTCCCTCGGCGGTTCCCTCGGCGGTTCCCTCGGCGGTTCCCTCGGCGGCTCCCGGGGTGGAGGGGGCGGGGGCGGGGCCGGGGGCCGCGGGGGCGGATCCTCAGGCGGACGGGCCGGGCGGCTGTCCGGCGGAAGCGGCCCTCTTGTCGGAGGCGCGCTGGGTGGTGCGGGTGGGTCCGGCGGAAACGGCTCGGGATCGGTCGAACCCTTCGACCCGTACCGACCGGACGACTGGGCCGGCCCGCAACCGTGGGAGCCGGGAGGCTCTGTGAAGATGATGCCGCCCAGCGCCAACTCCGACGAGATCATGGCCCGGATGGCGGCAACCGAGGCCTACTTCCGGCCGTTGATCGAAGCCGAGGAACGCGAGGCGCTCGCCGCTGGGTGGGACGGCTCTTACGATTGGGTGCCCCCCGCATCCGAGGCGTCGCGGCCCTGGACGGCGGACGACATCCCGGTGATGCCCCCTGGGGTCACCTACGTGCGCCCGATGCACCGCCCCTCGGGCACCAAGCACGTCGACCACCTGGGACGTGACCACTTGGGTCCCGTACTGATCGCCGGAGGCCCACGCCGAAACCGGACAGCACCGTGAGCGCCACCACCGACTCAGCGCGCGCCAGTCGGGTGCGCTACCGATTTCCTCCTCTCGAACGACGAGGGGTCATCGCCGGATGGCGTGGTGGCCAGCTCGCGTCGGTCGCTGCCGGCCTGGTTCTTGCTGTGCTGTCGATCCGGAGCCGGCCATCGTTGCCCGGTGTGGTCTTCGCGGTCACCATCGTCGGAGGATCGGTCGCCCTCGCCTTTTGGCCCGTAGCCGGACGCACCGGAGACCAGTGGCTGCCCGTGCTCGTGCGGTGGGCGTGGGCGGGCGCCACCGGTCGCCGTTTCCAAGCCCACCCCGGACCGGCTGCCGGCAGTGGCGTCATCGTGGAGGATCCCGTTAGGGGCAGTGGGATCCGTCCGCACTTGTCCGATCACCACCCACTCGACGGGTCGACGGTCTTCGACGGACTCCACCTGACCTCACCGGAGGACGGCACTGGCGGTGGTGATGGCATGGCTGTGGTCATCGACGATCGGGCCCGCACGGTCACCGCAGTCCTGGCCGTGCGAGGCCACAGCTTCGCCCTGCTCGGTCCTGGGGAGCAGGACGCCCGGGTGGCATCGTGGGCGAGGGTCCTGGCCTCCTTGGCCCGTGAAGGCTCCGCCGTGCACCGCGTCCAGTGGGTGGAGACCTGCCTGCCCGACGACGGTCGGGGTGTCCGTTCCCACCTCGAAGACCATGCTGTGCTCGACCCCGGGACTCCGGCCGCCCAGTCCTACCGTGCCCTTCTGGACGAGTGCGTCCCGGTCACCCGGCGCCACCGTGTATTGATCGCCGTGACGGTCCATCGAGGCCGCTCCGCTCGGGCCGTGCGGAGCGCAGGCGGAGGCCTGGCGGGGGCTACCGCCGTCCTGGCTCGCGAGGTGGGTGCGGTCCACAGGGCGCTTTCCCGAGTGGATCTCCTGGTCGACGGTGTGCTCGGTCGTGCCGCGCTGGCCGAGGTCTTGGCCGGTGCGTTGGACCGGGCGCCGACCGGTGTCGGACGGCCCGAGGGTGACGCCAGCCAAGCGGTGCAGGGCGCGCCGTGGCCGATGGGGACCCAGGCGCATTGGGACTCGGTGCGCACTGACCGGGCGTGGCACGCCGTCTACTGGGTGAGCGAGTGGCCACGAGTGGAGGTCCAGCCCGACTTTCTCGGACCGCTCCTCTTCACCCCGTTGCGGCGCACGCTTTCGGTCGTCATGGAGCCGGTCGATCCGGTGCGGGCCGCCCGGCAGGTGGCACAGGCCAGGACGGCTGGCCTAGCCGACGGCGAACTGCGGCGTCGCAACGGGTTCCTCACCTCGGCTCGGCACACTCGCGAACGCGAAAGCGTCGACGATCGCGATGTCGAACTGGCCGACGGCCACGCCCAGTTCCGATACAGCGGCTATGTGGGGGTGACTGCAGACAGCGAGGCGGAGCTGACGGCGGCGTGCGTCGAGCTCGAGCAGGCCGCTGGCCAGTCCCGTCTCGAAGTCCGGAGGCTCTTCGGCCAGCAGGATGCCGCGCTGCTCTGCCTGCTCCCGCTCGGCAGGGGACTGTCGTGAGCATCATCAGCGGTGCCCGCCTGCAGCCAGGACTACCCGCCCACGTGGCCACCACCCGGCATCTGTGCGCCGCCTACCCCTTGGTGGCGGAGGCGGGCCTCGGCCATGACGGGGTCCTCATCGGACGAGACGTGCTCGGCGGCTCCTTCGTCTACGACCCGTTCGCGCTCTACCGCAGCGGAGTGGTCACCAACCCGAACATGGTCGTCATCGGTCAGATCGGCCGAGGCAAGAGCAGCTTCGTCAAGTCGTACCTGTGGCGTCAGGCAGTGTTCGGTCGCAGCGCATGGGTGATTGATCCCAAGGGCGAGTACGGCCCGTTGTGCGAAGCCTGGGGCGTGGCACCGGTCGCGCTGCGCCCAGGCGGACCCGTCCGGCTCAATCCGCTCGACCCCGGTTCGATCGACGACGGTCCTGACCTCGGTGAAGGCCTTGCCGTGCGACGGGCGTCGCTCACGGCATCGCTGGCTGTCTCGTGTCTGGGTCGGGACCTGATGCCTCGCGAGCGAGCGGCGGTCGATGCTGCCTTGGCTGCAGCGGTGGCCAGAGCCCAAGGCCTGTCGTGGTCGGCACCGACCCTTCCGCAAGTGGTCGATGCGCTCCTGGAGCCCGACGCCGGCGCCGCTGCTGACTTGCGGACGACCCGGGCCGAGCTCGTCGAGGATGGCCGCGACGTGGCACTCGAACTGCGCCGTCTTGTCCATGGCGATCTTCGCGGGATGTTCGACGGGCCCACCTCCGAGGGCCTTCGTCTCGATGGCCCGTTGGTGGTGCTCGATCTGTCCGCCGTCTACCACTCCCCGGCGCTCGGGGTCCTGATGGCATGCGCGGCGGCATGGTTGCAGAGTGCGGTGCAGGCCCGGCACCGCAACCGGATCCTCCTGGTGGTGGACGAGGCGTGGGCCATCCTGGGGAACCTCGGCGTCGCCCGCTGGCTCCAGTCGTCATGGAAGCTGTCGCGGGCCCTCGGCGTGGCCAACATCGCCGTGCTGCACCGTCTGTCGGACCTGGCCTCGGTGGGGGCCGCCGGGTCCGAGCAGGTGGGCCTGGCCGAGGGTCTGCTGGCCGACTCCGAGACCCGGGTCGTCTACGCGCAGTCTCCCGGCGAGGTGGCACGAACGGGCGAACTGCTCGGACTGACCGACACCGAGGCAGCGCTGGTCAGCACCCTGCGACGGGGCACGGCGCTGTGGAAGGTCGGCCAACGGTCGTTCTTGGTCGAGCACCGCCTGGCCCGGGGCGAGGGATGGCTGATCGATACCGACCAGGCCATGTCCGATGTCGCCGGTGGCGATAGATCCGACGAGCCCGGACGGTGGCGGTGATGTCGTCGGTGATGGCCGCGTTGACCATCGGTGGTGCTGCGGTGGCGGCTGCCGCTGGGCGACGGGGCGGACCCCATCCGGGTCACACGGCCGATGGCCGTTCCGGACGGGACCGGGCGGGCTGGCACCTGCGCTCGGGCCGTTCTGCCCGGACGGGCAAGCCGAGCCGCTCTGCACGGTGGGCGAGCCCCGCGGACCTCGCCGGGCTGGTCTTGCGCTCGGGTGGGCGTCCACCACCACCCGGGCGTCTGGTGCTCGGGACGATGGGCCGGCGCGTGGTTGCTGGCGAGCGGTCTCAGTCGGTGCTCGTCTTCGGTCCCACCCAGTCGCGCAAAACAACAGGGTTCGCCGTTCCGGCCATCCTCGGCTGGGAGGGGCCGGTGGTGGCGGCCAGCGTCAAGGGGGACCTGTTGGAGCACACCGTCGCCCACCGTGGCGCACAAGGACGGATCCACTGCTTCGATCCGACCGGGGTGACCGGCCGGCCGGCGACGACATGGTCGCCGCTCCCGGCGTCACGCACCTGGCCCGGGGCGAGGCGTGCCGCGTCCACGCTGACCGAGGTCGGACGGACTCAGGTGGGGTCCATGAGCGACGGCGACTTCTGGTACGCCACCGCCGCCCGGATGCTGGCGCCGCTCCTGTTCGCGGCGGCCACCGCCGGGTACGACATGGCCGATGTCGTCCACTGGGTCGAGACCGGGGAAGAGGACGAAGTTCGAGATCTACTGGAGGCAGCCGGTGTGCCCGAGGCCATCGATGCCGCCACATCGGCGTTCTCAAAGGAGCCGCGCCAGAAGAGCTCCATCGTCACCACCCTCGAGACCCTGCTCGAACCGTTCGCTGGGACCACCCCACCGGGTAGCCCATCGTTCGACCCCGCTGCGCTGTTGCGCGGGTCCGACACGCTCTACTTGTGCGCTCCGGCCCACGACCAGCGCCGGATGACTCCCCTGTTCGTCGGGGTGCTCCGGTCCGTCCTCGACCTCGCCTACGACCAGGTGGCTCGGACCGGCCGGCCACTCGACCCTCCTCTGCTCGTCGTCCTGGACGAGGCCGCCAACATC
>CAININ010000105.1 GCA_903849265.1 uncultured Acidimicrobiaceae bacterium | reverse complement strand
GGCGGAGGGGATCTGAGGGAAGAGGACAACACCCGTGACCGCCCCTTGGCCCCCCGAGCCGGACATGCTTCCCGCCAGCCCGGGCGGGTCGGTCACTTTGGTGACATCAGGAGTCAGGACGTCGGTGGTCTCCCCGTACGGCTTCGTAGTCGAGCAGCCGGCCGACTGGGTCTGCCAATCGGGGAGGGTGAAGAAGGGGCACACGAGGTCGACTCCGGCGTTGCTCCCGGTCGTGGCGTAGGTGGCGAAAATCCCTTCGGCCCCCGCAGGAGGAGGCCCCGACGTCGGGGGATTCGGGTTGTTGGAGGGATAGACGGCGAGGGTGATGGCCCCTTGGGAGGCGATGGCGCCGTTCTGGCCCGATGTTGGCGAGGCGGTGGGGACGGCGGTTCCCGAGCTGCCATCGGTGGTCGATGTGCTGCTTTGGTTGCCGCCCTGGTCCGGGCTACCGGGCGTCACCAACGAGCAGGTCCAGCCGGACGGCCCGAGGACCGTGTGCACGCCGTCTGTGTAGAAGGAGACCTTGCCAGCGAGGGAGGTCGGCACGGGTGCGAGGAGGATGGTCGGGCTCCACCCTGACCGTGACTTGATCGGGGCCCCTCCGTTACTGGGACTGTTGCAGGCGACGACGGGGAAGGCCACAGCCACCTCACCGTTGACGGGCACGGTCGTGGTGGGTCCACCTGAACCGGTCGACGAGGACCCCTGCGCGGTCGACGACGTCGCCGCCAGCAGGGAGGTACCGCATCCGGTCAGTGCGGCCAGAGCGAGCAACGGAGCGAGGCACAGTCCTCTGTTCACCGTCCGTCGACGCCTGCAGGTGCGAACGGAGAGAGCGATCATGGGGACCGACGATATGCGAAGGCGGGCCGATTTCGGCGCCACCAGTGTGTGAACCGGCGCAGAAGGCGTGCGGTACCCTCGGGATTTCCGCCGCCACTGGACCATCACGTGGGGCCCATCGGACCAACTATGGGAATCCTGCCGGACCGGAAACGGGACGGCCGGAGACGAACAGGCAGGAGTAGTGATGGCCGCCACGAGGCAACCTGCACTCTCGGGAGATGAGCAACAGGTCAGTGGCCGCGGGCGCCGGGCGGAGCGTGCCGACCGCGACACTCGGCTATCGGGCGGGATCGACACCTTGCCGCACAACTACAAGTGGGTCGCTCTGGCCATCTCGACACTCGGAATGCTGATGGCCACGATCGACAGCTCGATCGTGCTCATCTCGCTTCCCAACATCTTCCGCGGGATCGGGATCGACCCGCTCGAAGCCGGGAACACCTTCTATCTGCTGTGGATGATCCTCGGGTTCTTGGTCGTCACCAGTGTGCTGGTCGTCAGCCTGGGGCGGATGGGGGACATCTACGGAAGGGTGCGGATCTACAACCTGGGCTTCGCTGTGTTCACGTTCTTCTCCCTCATGCTCTCCATCACTTGGATGACGGGGTACGCAGCCGGGGTTTGGCTCATCGTGATGCGGATCTTCCAAGGGGTGGGGGCCGCCATGCTGATGGCGAACTCGGCGGCCATCCTCACTGATGTGTTTCCCGACACCCAGCGGGGGATGGCGCTCGGGGTGAATCAAGCGGCCGCGTTCAGCGGAGCCTTCATCGGACTGGTGCTGGGCGGAATTCTGGCACCGCTCAATTGGCGGTGGATCTTCCTGGTGTCGGTCCCCATCGGACTGGTCGGTACGGTGCTCGGCTACCGAGAGCTCCACGAGACGAGCCCCCGGCACCCCGCCCGGATCGACTGGCCGGGGAACGTGACCTTCGCGCTCGGGCTCATCCTCGTGATGATCGGCATCACCTACGGCATCGAGCCTTATGGGACCCACGTGATGGGGTGGACGAATCCGATGGTCCTCGGATCGATCGGACTCGGCCTCCTGTTGTTGCTGGCCTTCTGCATCATCGAGACCAAGGTCGCCCAACCGATGTTCCGACTGCAGCTGTTCAAGATCCAAGCGTTCACCAGCGGGGTCGTGGCCAGCTTCCTCGCCGCTCTGAGTCGTGGCGGACTGATGTTCATGTTGATCATCTGGCTCCAGGGGATCTGGCTGCCGCTCCACGGGTATGCCTTCTCCGTCACGCCCTTATGGGCCGGGATCGCCATGCTCCCGCTCACCGCGGGGTTCCTCATCGCCGGCCCGCTGTCGGGTGTCCTCTCCGACCGCTTCGGTCCCCGGCCGTTCGCCACGGGCGGAATGCTCGGGACGGCGGTCTGCTTCATCCTGCTCGAATGCCTCCCCGTCGACTTCCCCTACTGGGTGTTCGGCCTGCTGCTGCTGGCGACAGGGCTGAGCATGGCCTCGTTCGGGTCACCCAACCGAGCTGGCGTGATGAACAGCCTTCCTCCGCAGCACCGTGGCGCGGGATCGGGCATGAACACGACCTTCCAGAACTCGGCCCAGGTGCTGTCGATCGGCGTGTTCTTCACGTTGATGATCGTGGGGCTGATGGTGTCGCTACCGGAGCACCTGCTGCACGGGCTGGTGGTGAACGGGGTCCCGGTGGCGGACGCCGAGCGCGTCTCTCATCTTTCGCCCGTGTCGACGCTGTTTGCCGCCTTCTTGGGCTACGACCCGGTCCGCCACCTGGTGGGGAGCCATGTGCTGGCGCAACTGACACCAGCCCAGCGGGCGGTGCTCACGGGGCGCAGCTTCTTTCCGGGGCTGATCGGAACCCCGTTCCGGGCCGGACTGCATGCCGCCCTCGACTTCGGCATCGTGGCCAGCCTGCTGGCGGCCGGCGCGTCGTGGTTGCGAGGAGGCCGCTACGTGTATTCGGAGTCGAGCCACGGTGAGCCCGAAGATGAGGACCTGGACGAAGACCTAGAGGTACCCGACCTGGTCTGATCGACCCGCCGCAGGGGTGCCGTGAACTGGCGCCGTGAACTGGCGCCGTGAACTGGCGCCGTGAACTGGTGCCGTGAACTGGTGCCAAGGTCAGAACCGGTCACATCAACCTCGTCATGAGCTGACACCCCGCCAGGGGCTTCCCGCTACTGCGGAGGAGCGGGAGGCGGAGGCGGTGGCGGAGGCGGTGGCTGCTGTTGGCCCGATGGCGGTGGTGGTGGCTGCTGTTGGCCCGACGACGGAGGGGGTGGTGGTGGCGGCGCCATTCCTGGCACCGGGGGTGCAGGAGGGGGAGGCGGAGGCGCATTGGCGGGTGCCACTGGCGCTGGCGGTGCTGGCGGTGGGGCGTAGGCGGGCGGCGGAGGCGGCGGATAGCCGGCCCCTTGTTGTGGTGGAGGTGCGTAGGCGGGCGGCGGAGGGTAGCCGGCCCCTGGGGGTGGTGGCGGATAGCCGCCCTGCTGCGGGTATCCCTGCTGCGGATAGCCGGGCTGTGGGTACTGGCCGTAACCGCCAGCCATGGCGGCAGGACCCTTGGGGCCGAGGTACTCGCTCTTGCCGAGCCACAGGATGAACCAGAAGATCACGGGAAGAAGCACCAGGCCGACGGTGAAGCCGCCGCCGTGGCCGAAACTCTTCGATACGTCGTTGAGGATGAAGATGGAGATGACGAAGAGGGCGATGCTCCCCAGGTAGGGGATGAGCGGCAGGAGCAGAAACCAGGCCCAGGTCTTCGGCCTGCCGGCGATTCGAAGGAGAACGATGAAGTTGTAGATCGGCACGAAGGCGGCCCACGCCGGGTCACCTTGTGGCGACGCCTTCTGATATGCCCCCCACACAGGGAGCGTAAAGAGAACGTAGAAGAAGAGGAGAAAGACGAGGAAGAGCCCGCTCCCAGCCCCAGACGAAGTTGCTGCAATCAGGCTTCCCACCGTTGCCTCCTGGTCTTGGCGCTCCCACCGCAGGTCGCCCTACCCATGCTGTCACTTCGGGAGCGCTCGCGCCGGGATCGGATCCGCACGGTCCATCAACTTCGGAGTGGACCGATCGAATGACCGGATGGCTGGTCCATTCAGAAGGCCCCAAGGTGGCTGAGACACCCCATGAGTAGTGTCGCTAATCGTGATCAACATCTACGCAGCGGACCGCGCTGAGCCGCTGGCGGAGCGTCTCGCTGGGATCCTGATCGATGACCCTTCGGATCCGATGACATCAGAGTGGTTGGCCGTTCCGACGGAAGGTATGCGGCGCTGGCTGACG
>CAININ010000104.1 GCA_903849265.1 uncultured Acidimicrobiaceae bacterium | reverse complement strand
CTCGGTCACGAAGCTGCGAGCGAGCGACCTGACGTCGCTCCAGACGGTGTCGACCGGGGTGCACCCGATCGGCATCACCTATGACGCCACCACGGGCAACGTCTGGGTGGCGATCTATTCGGGCGAAATCCTCGTGTTCGCCGACCGCTAGGGATCGACACCGATGAGCGGGCCGCGGGCCAACACGCCGAGTGCAGCGGTCTATCGACGAAGGCGCTTGGTGGCGTTGGGGGCCATGGCTGTCGTCGTGTTCCTGATCGGGCTGGCCTTGGCCGGGTGGGCCGGATCGTCACCTGGTCCGGCGACTTCGCAGCCACCTCCGGCACCGGCCAGCACCACAACGACGGTGGCCCCGACGACCACGACCACCTCGACCACGGATCCGGGGCTGCTCCCGCAGACCACGGCCGAGCCATCCACCGACCCGGTGACCCTTGCCACCCGGCTGGCGCCGTTGTGGAAGTCGATCCAGAACGACGACGCGACCACCGGTGCGACCATCTTCTTTCCCGAGTCGGCCTATCTGCAGATGAAGACGGGCGCCATCTCCGCACCGGCCTCGGACTACCAGAACCGGTTGGTGGCCCTGTTCACCATGGACCTCGGGACCTATCAACAAGCGCGAGGCACGCCCCCGGCATCCGCCGTGTTGACCGGCGTGGAAGTCGACCCCAGCATCGCCCACTGGGTGGTTCCGGGGACGTGCGCCAACCACATCGGCTACTGGCACCTGCCGAACATCCGGCTGGTGTACTCGAACCACGGGACGACGTCGTCGTTCGGGGTCTTTTCGCTCATCTCGTGGCGAGGGGTCTGGTACGTGGTGCACCTTGGCCCGGTGCCACGAAACAGCGGTGCAGGGTTGCTCGATCGTCCGGCTGCGGGGCCAGGCACGCCGGGCCCGGGTGGGGGCTGCTGAGCCGGACCCCTGAGCCGGTCTCCTGGCCGCTCGGCGGATCGGCGGTTCGTCGGCAATGCGGGGGAAACTGCAATCATTTGGCGATCCGCGGAACAGTGAGAACTGGTAGCGGAGATGCCTACAGTCATGAGTGACGCATCGACCCTCATTCGAGAAGCACGCACGGGCGCCGGTCTTTCCCTGCGGGCGCTCGCAGCCCTTTTTGACGTCTCTTTCACCACGATCCGCCGGATCGAGCACGACCAGGTCGACCCGACGACGGGCACGTTGCGCAAGTTGCTGGGGGCGGTAGGGGAGGACCTCGAACTCGGAAGGCGTTCTGCTCTCCAGAGTCCACAACTCGCATCGCTGGCGGATGCCTCGTCGATCGATCGAAGTGGACAGGAACGGCCAGATTGGACGCGGATGCGTGCGTTCCTGGATCACCTGGAGCGTCGACCGGAGTTGGCCCAGTGGTCAGATCCATGCCGCCTGCCTCAAGATCGGCGTGCATCGACAATCTCTTTGTTGGTATGGCGGAAAAGGCTGCCGACAACCGCAGTGTTGCGCGCCCGGCGTGGACAACGAGCGTGTCCCTGCTCGAACAGACCTGGGAGAGCGTTGGAACGCCACGCATACGTGGCGCGGCCGCTGCTGGCACTCTGCTCCAGTTCGCCCTGCGAACTATTCTGATCCCGACAACCAGCCTCTGGCGGCCGTCGAACTGATGGTCGGGCATCCGCTGGGCGGACAAGAGATCCGTGTGCTGATCAAGAGGTCGCAGCGAGGCTCGACCCCATGGACCCGCAGCACCGTGTGGTGATCGTCGGCGGTTCCCTACTTGCCTGGCATGGACTGCGCCAAACCACGGAAGATGTCGACAGCGTCCGCCACCTGGGTGCCGAACTACGGTCGGCCGTTGCCAGCGTCGCGAGCGATCACGGCCTCTCTCCCACCTGGCTCAATGCGAACGCCGCCTCGTTCATTCCGGCAACGTTTGACCCTGGTGAGTGTGAGGTCTTCCTCGCCCACCCCCGACTGCTCGTGCTCGAAGCGCCATTGAGGGACGTGTTCGTCATGAAGATCTATCGAGGTTCCGCCAACGATCTCGACGGCATGGTCGCGATGTGGCCACGGACATGACAATGAGGCAATCAAGACGAAAGGGATGCCCTGACCTGCGGGAAAACAGGCCAGGGCACCTGTTGGTGAGCGTATCGCATGGACTGAGGCGCTCATCACTCGGGGGCCGACGGTGTCGGAGAACGCTCGTCCGTTGCAGCGGGTTTCGAACTACGGATGGGCACGGTCTCTGGATTCTCAGATAGTTGGAATATAGGATTATCCATATGACCCGCACAACACTTCGAGCCAAGGGCCAGCTGACCCTGCCCGATGACATCCGCAAAGCCGCTCACCTCGAGACCGGGGACCTGCTCGAGGCCGAGCTCACCCCGGATGGGATCCTGCTGCGGCCCCAAAAGTTGATCGATGCAACACAGACCTGGTTCTGGACGCCGGAGTGGCAGTCAGGGGAGCGGCGCGCCGACGAGGATGCAATCGCTGGACGGTCGGAGTCGTTCGCGTCCGGTGAGGAGTTCCTCGAAGCACTGCGGCGCCGAACTGATGACATCGGGCACGATTCGGATTCATAGCGTCGGTGCCCACCTATGCGTGGCTGGCACGGTTCGCCGCTGATTTCGACTCGCTGACCGCCGAGCAGCAGGCAGCCTTCCTGGGTGCGGCGTCGCGCTTCGTCGATGACCTGGGTAGTTCCGGACTGTTCCGAAAAGAGCTCCGCGTCAAGGGCGTGAAAGGTGCGTCAGGGGTCTTCGAGATGACCTGGGCCGACGATGGCCGCGCCACGTTCACGTTCGGCGATCCGGTGATCGAGGGGCAGCCACATGTCATCTGGCGCCGTATCGGAACCCACGCCATCTTCAACAGGCCCTAGTCGGCGATGGACGTCAGGTTGACGGTGTGCCCGATACTTGATGCACGCACGAGTTAGTGGGCTGTTGCTGACACACAGTTGTGTCTGTACGTGTACGTACATCCACATGCACGACTTATGGACGAACGTCCTTCTACTACGGTTGTGGTCGAACGGTCACATGCATTGCCTGTGATCGTACGATCACAAGGAAGCCGATGAAAATCAACTCGAATCGAGATCTTGCAGCAAGCGTTCGTGGCCGCCGCCACGACCTCGGTCTGAGCCAGGCTGCGTTGGCCTCCCGAGCAGGGGTCTCTCGTGAGTGGATCAGTGGATTCGAGTCCGGCAAGGCCACTGTCGAGATCGGCCTCGTCATCCGCGTTCTCGATTCCCTCGGTCTGGGACTCGACCTGGTGGTGCGGGACACGGTACCCAACGCTGCGTCAGTCGACCTTGATGCCCTTCTGGAGGAGCACCGGAGCCAATGACGGACGCCCTCGTTATGGACAGACCCATCGTCGGAACTGTCGTCCGCCTCAACGGAGGTCGACTCCGATTCGACTACGCCGACGACTATCGGGACCGGGCTGGGGCAACGCCGATATCCCTGTCGATGCCAACGCAAGTCCGGTCTCATCCGGACTCGGCCATCACGCCGTGGCTGTGGGGCTCCTGCCCGACAACGACCTGGTTCTGGCCCGGTGGGCTCGAGAGTTCCACGTTTCGGCGTCATCTCCGTTCTCCCTCCTCTCGACTCCGATAGGGGAGGACTGCGCCGGGGCTGTCCAACTCGTTCTGCCTGACAACCTGGACCGAGTGCTTTCAAGATCCGGCGATGTCACGTGGCTTACCGAGGACGACGTGGCGGAGCGGCTCCGGGAACTTCGCCACGACTCGACGGCGTGGCTCTGAACGTCCTTCACGGGCCAGTTCAGCCTCGCCGGAGCCCAGGCCAAGACCGCCCTGCTCTTCCAGAATGGACGTTGAGGTGTCCCCACCGGATCAACGCCCACGACCCACATCCTCAAGCCAGCAGTGGCCGGCTACGACGATCACGACCTCAACGAGCATCTCTGCCTCGATGCCGCACGGCGTGCGGGTCTGCTGGCCGTCCGGACCAGGATCGCTCGATTCGGCGATGAATCGGCAGTGGTCGTGGATCGCTACGACCGTCAGGTGAGGGATTCCAAGATTCTTCGAGTTCACCAAGAGGATCTTTGCCAAGCTCTTGGCGTAGCGCCTTCGTACAAGTACCAGAACGAAGGTGGACCCGGCCCGGTCGACGTCGCCAAACTGCTGCGAGGGGTGATGCCGCCACGGGTCGCCGATGACGCCGTCCGCCGTTTCGCCGATGCGCTGATCTGGAACTGGCTCATCGCCGGCACCGATGCCCACGCCAAGAACTACTTGCTGCTCCTCGCCCAAGATCAAGTTCGGCTCGCTCCTCTCTACGACGTCGCCTCGGCGTTGCCGTATGGGACCCACGGCAGGAAACTTCGGCTCGCCATGAAGATCGGCGGTGACTACGGGGTCTTTCAAGCGCGGAATACATGGCCGGGAGCAAGTCGGGATGTAGGCCTCGATGCTGACGAGCTTCAGGCACGCGTTCTCGAACTGGCGGCACTGACTGCTGACGCCTTTGCCGACGCCGCCAACCAGCCCGACATCGTCGCCCTTGCGCGCCCGATGCCGGGCAAGCTCGTGAAACTGGTTGCCGAACGGGCGACACAGTGCATGCGTCTCATCAGCGGTCCGGACGCTTCGGCCTGAACTGAACCTGACGGATCTGCGAGACCTTGTGCTCGTGGCTGCCGAGATGGGCTTCAAGTTGCCTGGCGTCGACGAGATGCGGGCCGAGATCCTCGGCCAGAGAATTCGCCTGGAACGGGCCGGGTTTCGCCTCGACCCGGCAACGACCGCCGCCGATCGGGCCGATGCTCGGATCGGGTTGGACAACGGCACCCGGTGGCTAGCGTCGCCCGAGGCGCAGCTCGCCAAGGTGGACGACTGATCGAGCAGCGCCGCCGTCGGGATCGGTCTCTTCCTGCCGACCTCGTCCGCAGGACGCCGCACCCGGGGACCGAGATCGTCTGGACACGACCTCGGTCCCGACCTCTCGGTGGTCGGTGACCGGGCTCTTCGCGTTGAGGCGTGAAAGTGTGAAGGATGCAACGGAGTCCACCTGGAGCGTTCTAGTGACCACATCGACCATCTGGCCGACGAGCCGCTTGGGCCGCATCTGTCGCCCGGTGCTCGAGGTCGAGGAGATCGCCACAGTGGTCGACCGGGTCGATCAGCGGGCTGGCGGTCCCGAGTGGGGGGACTGACCCCGTGAGGAATCCTCACCGCCGACCTGAGGTCCTCGCGGTCGCCGCTGGTGGCGGGGGAATGGGGAACGTTTCCCTGGACTCCCGTGCCCTTTTCGTGCCCTTTGGCCGCTCGCCCCGCAGATAGAACTGCCCTGAACTGCACGAATGCAGACCAGGGCAATGATCACGGCTCACACCTCCAACGACGTCCACGGCTCACCGTGGCCATCCTTGGAGGTGGCGGGAATCGAACCCGCGTCCTCCGGCTTCTCAATAGGTCTTCTCCGAGCGCAGCCGGCGGTAAATTGTCGGGACCGATTCCGCTACCG
>CAININ010000103.1 GCA_903849265.1 uncultured Acidimicrobiaceae bacterium | reverse complement strand
GCCCGCAGCACGACGACGGAATCCGGATCGATCCACCCCCATCAGAACCGGTGGCTAACGGCACCATCCCTGCGGCGATCGCCGCCGCACTTCCCCCGGAAGATCCGCCGGGCGAGTGGTCCAGGTTCCACGGATTGAGGGTGGCTCCGAACACCGGGTTCTCGGTGTCGGGTTTCCACCCGAGCTCGGGGGTGTTCGTCTTGCCGACCACCACGCAACCGGCGGCCACCAACCGGGCCACCAACGCCGAGTTATGCGTTGCTGGAGGGTCCTCGGCATAGGCGGCCGAACCGTGGGTGGTCACATAGCCCGCAGCGTCCTCCAAGTCCTTGACGCCGATGGGGATGCCGGCCAAGGGCCCGGGGTCACGACCTGCAGCGATCGTGGCGTCGACCGCTTCGGCCGCGGCCCGGGCCCGTCCTTCGTCGACAGCAACGAAGGCGTTGATCGTCGGATTGTGCGCGGCGATCTGCCCGAGCGCGTGGTCGACCAGCTCCGTCGCCGAAACCGCTCCGCTCCGGACCTGAGCTGCCAGGTCCACTACTGACGTCGTGCGAAAGTCCATGTGCCGACCGTACCGGTGGAGCCACGCCACGACAAGGGCCGCAGCGAGCTGAGTCAGCAGACGGTGTCGGTCGTTTCGACACGACCGCACGGACCAGAGCAGGCTGTCCCCATGTCGATCACCCCGGACGCCTCGCCGCGCATCGAAGGCACTGTCCTCGACCATGTGGCCCATGCCGTCCCCCGCTGGCAGGAGGTCTGGGGGCGCTACGCCTCTGACCTCGGCGCCGTGTGGGCCTCCGGCGGACCCGGGCCGGGCTTCGCTCCCGGACAGCTGCGTTTCGCCAACGGTGCGCGGGTCGAGGTCCTGATGCCCTGGGACGTCGAGGTCAATGACTTCCTCTCCCGGTTCTTGGCGAGCAACGGTCCCGGACCACACCACCTGACCTTCAAGGTCCCGAACCTCGAGTCGGCGATCGAGACCGTGCGGCGCGCCGGTATGGAACCGATCGGGATCAACATGTCCGACCCCGAGTGGATGGAAGCGTTCCTGCACCCGAAGGCAGCCGGTGGCATCGTCGTGCAACTTGCCGAAGCGCCGCACCCGTGGAGCAGCCCTCCGCCAGCCGACTACCCCACTGCCCACCGGCTCTGCCTCGACGGATCAGGCACCACGGCCCCCGCCACCCTCGAGTGGGTCTGTCACGTGGTGGCGGACCTCGACGCCGCCCGGACCCTCTTCTGCGACCTGCTCGCTGGCACGGTGACGAAAGAGGGGACCTCGCAAGGGTGCCGCTGGGTGGATGTGCGGTGGGCCGGCCCGCTCGGATTGCGCTTGGTGGCAACCGAAGACCCCGCACTGCCCGGACCAGTTTCTGATTGGCTCGGTGGCCGGCCTGGGCGGGTCCATCACATCGAGTTCGCCGTCGAAGAGCCCGAGGGGGTCACTGGCGCCCGTCCCGCCGCAGCAGGGCTCGCCACCTTCGGCGCCACTCCCGGTGCCAGCGACCTGTGGGAGATCCCGGCCGCCGACAATGCCGGTCTGGGCATCGTCCTGACCGGGGCAAGTGGTGCCACCGAGCCACCTCCGCAGGGCCGGTAGCCTGACCTCGATGCCAGCACCGAACGATGAGCCGAGCGATGACGACACTGCGGGCGAAAGCGCAGCAGCGCTGACCCCTTCCAAGCCGAGCCGGCTCGAACGCCTCCTCTCCCCCACCGCCGCGCCGACGAAGGCCGCCGCCGCGTCGACCGGCAGCGACACCGGTGTACCCACCAAGTGGAAGATCGACCGGCTCGATGGACGTGAGCGCCTCTACTGCTACGGATCCGCTGCCATGGCGGCGATCTTCGCCGTCCTGATCTATGTCGTCGAGTCCAACGCCAAGCATCTCAAACTGGCCAAGGGGCAGTTCACCCCCACCACGACCCTTGTTGTCGGACTGTCCTGCGCTGTTTTGCTGGTCGCGACCACCCGGATCGGGCGGCGGGCCCTGGTCGGGTTCGTGGCGATGTTCACCTTCCTCGGGTTCCAGAGCACGGGGCTCTTCATCAGCCTGCCCTTCCTCATCCTGGCGGTCTGGCTCCTCTTCCGGTCCTACAAAGTCCAGAAGGAAGCCACAGCCAAGTTGAAGGAGGACCGGGCTGCCGGAAGGGCCAACTCGGACCGGCCGTCGCGATCGACCGGGTCGGACGCTTCGACCCGCACCCCTACGGGTCGAGAACGTGCGGCCGCAAAGCGCAAGGGTCCGGTCGTCCCTGAGGGCAACAAGCGATATACGCCCAAGAAGCCGACCCCTCCGCCACCCCCGGCGCCGAAGCCGTCGTGGCGCGAGCGCCGGGCAGCCAAGACTTCCGACTGACCGCTCAGGCCTGATCGCTCAGGCTTGGTCGGTCACCAGGGCCGAACGCAGCAGCTCCAAGATCTCATTACGCCGCCGAACCAGCGACCGTGCCGTGGGCTCCTCGCCGAAGGCGCGCAGCACCTCCACTTCGGTCAGCATCCCGATGACCGTCGAATAGATGGCGAGCAGCAACAGCCTCGGATCGTGCCGGCGCATGTGTCCCGAGTCCATCTCCGCCTCTAAGAACTCAGTGGCCCGCTGCACCAGCGGCTCCACTGCGGTGACGAACCGAGTCGCCGCCGGGGTGCCGAGGCGTCCCATCTCGCGCACCAGGCCGAGCAGCTCGGGGCGGCGAGCGGCCAGGCGGAACACCGATCGCACCACCGCTTCCACCCGGGCCCATCCGGTGCCGGCCGTGGTCAGCGATGCCTCGAGGGCCGCAGACAGCTCGATGGCGCTCCGATCGACGACCGCTTCGAGCAGT
>CAININ010000102.1 GCA_903849265.1 uncultured Acidimicrobiaceae bacterium | reverse complement strand
GTAGTAGTAGGCGGTGGGGAAGGGGATGTTGGCATAGAGCGCCATGTTCGGGCCCGCCACGAATGCGCTGTGGTAGGCGCAGAACCCTGGATAGTTCGTGTCCGAGCAGTTTCCTGTCGCCCCACCGCGGGTGTCGGCACAGGTCTCCACGTGGGGAGGCAGCACCAAGATGTAGATGTCCCCTAGGCCCGTGGGAAGGCCCAAGGGCGACGTCAGCACCGAGTTCATCTCCTCTTGGATCTGGGCGTCGGTGATGCATGCGGTGTACCCCTCGGAGTAGAGCGCGTCCGGGGTGCAGCCACCGCTGGCCGGATAGGCGTCTGTGACCTGCACCGGGGCACCGGCGTGCACGTCGTAGCGGATGTGGGGCGTGCCGGTCGTCTGCCCGTCGGTGTACTGCGTCGCGACGGAGTACACGTTCGAGGCCTTACCGCTGTCGGCGGCCACGTCGGTCAAGTACTTGTCGATGCCCGCCTCGTACCCTGTCGGGTAGGCATAGCCCGAGGGTGCCCAGTAGAGCGCATGCACGGTGTTCTCCCCCGCTGTGCTCAAGGTGCCCACGACAGCGCCGCCCTTGTAGAGGAGGGGAGGGTTTCCGCCCTGGTAGCTGGGCTGCAGCGAGCCAGCGGCCGGCACATGGGCGGTGATGCCCGACGCAGTGGTGGTGGCGGAGCAGCCGAATGGTGCCTGGGCGGCCACAAGGCCGAGGAAGCCAGCAGGAGCGGAACGGTGAGGACAGGGCCGCTGGGCAGCGGCTGCCGAGGCAGGAGCCGCCTGAACTGCGACTCCGATGACACCTCCGAACAGCGACAGAGGCAAGATCAGCGAGCCGAGACCACGGATCGCCCATCGCTTCGATTTCGTCGAGCGGCTGGTCATCGCATCTCCGTCAGTGGGTTTCGACATGATTCCTCGATGACTTCATCGGCAGGCGACCACGAGAACTGAAGCGCGGGCGTCCCTGGCGCCTCACTTCCAGCTGACCGCTCCCTGGGTGCCTGGCGTGCAACACTTCGCAGCGATGGGGGACGAACGACGAATCAGCCGGCGTGATCTGCTGCGCCAAGGAGCGCTCGGCGGGCTCGCGCTCGGGGCGCTGAGTGCCACCGGGGGGGCGGTGCTGGCTGCATGTGGTCGGTCCACTTCTTCGCCTCTGGCCGGCGGGGTCGCGTCTCCACCCACCACTGCACCGTCAGATGCAGGAAGCACCCGGTGGTGGCTCCAGGGGAACTACGGCCCGGTGCAGACCGAATCGACCGTGACTCAACTGTCCGTGACCGGTTCCCTGCCCAAAGAGCTCACCGGTCTCTACGTGCGCAACGGCTCCAACCCGCTGAAAGGGAGCTCACCCCACTGGTTCCTGGGTGACGGCATGGTCCATGGGGTGCGACTCGATGCCGGAGGTGCCACCTGGTACCGGAACCGGTGGGTCCGCACCGGCCTCTACGAGCACGGTGGCGGGCTGGGTGCGTCGGGTGCCCCGGGTGGGACCGGCACCTTGTCGAACGTGTCGGTGGTCGACTTCGCTGGCCGGCCCCTGTCCCTCGGTGAAGTCGGCGTCCCCTATGTGCTCGACCCGACCGACCTCTCGACAGTGGGACCTCTGCCGGCCTACGGCGGGGGGAACGCCAACATGACGGCCCACCCGAAGATCGACCCGGCGACCGGCCGGATGCACTCGTTCGGCTACGGCTTCACCGAGCCGTTCCTCGAGTATCGGGTCCACGACGCCGGAGGGACCCTGATCAGCAGCGAGCCGGTG
>CAININ010000101.1 GCA_903849265.1 uncultured Acidimicrobiaceae bacterium | reverse complement strand
GAACGACGCCGCGCACGCAGTCGGCGAAGTCCTGCTGCATCTGCTCGGGCGTTCCGAAGAAGGTCACGTTCTGGCGGGCATCGCCTTGGTTGAGCACTTCGTACTGCCCGGCATACTCAGGAAGGCCGGACAGGGCGAAATGCATCTGGAAGTACAAGGCACGGTGGTCGATGGCGTCCACTCGGCGGAGGAAGTCGGAGGGAAGCGCGTTTCGACTGACCAGGTGAGCGAAGGTGGCTGTCGGGTCGAGGTTGGAGACGACGATGGGTGCAGTGACCCGCTCGCCATCAGCGAGCGCGACCCCGGTGACCCGCCCCTGCTCCACAGTGATCTCGGCCACCTTGATGTGACGCCGGAACTCGCCCCCGTGATGCTCGAACCGGTCGGCAAGATGTTCCGAGATGGTGCCGATGCCGCCCTGCACTTTGGACATGGTGACGTCCCCAGGGGACGACAGGGCGAACGCGAGGCAGAGTGCACTCCCGGCGTCATATGGGCCGCGATGGGTGGAGTTGACGGCGAGGAATGCCAGCATGCCCCGCACCTGAGCGTGCCTCTGCCTGTCCGGTAGAAACCGATCCACCACATCCATGACGCTGCCGAACATGGCGGTCTGGATGGCCTCGCGCTCGGCCTCGTTCGTGGTGCATGCCAACATCTCGTCGAACGATTTGAGCGGCGTGCGCACGTCGAAGCGGCCGATGGCCCGGGCCGGGGCCTCGGTCCATGCCGCCACCTCACCCATGCCGAGCACGGCCTCGAGACCAAGCGTGTCGTTCAGGTGCTCGAATAGCCGGTCCGGGTTGCTGTAGAGCAGGATCGGCGGCTCGCCCGACGGGCCGATACTGACTGACTGGACCTCGGGCTCGTAAAACGGGCACGCACCGAGGTCGAGGTCGTCGTAGATCTGCGTCGGAATGGGGAACTGCACCGAGCCGGCCAACTCGAATCGGTAGCCCCGGACCAGCTCGGTGGTGGTCGCCATTCCCCCGATGAAGTGGTTCTTTTACAGGCAGAGGACCCGCATGCCGCCCCGGGCCATCACCAGCGCCGCAGTCAGGCCGTTGTGGCCCGCCCCCACCACGATGGCGTCGTAGTCAGTGGTGCTCATGTCCCCCCCCGGGTGATCATGTGACCAGCTGTGTCAAAGGGTCAGCTGCGTCGGCCGGTCAGGTCTAGGAGGCGGGTCTGCACGTCGGCCTCATCGCTGACCGAGCCCGACGGGCCTTCGCCGAAGAGACCGATCTGACCGATGAACGGCGCCATAGGTGCCATGTCGGCATAGACCACAGCGGCAAGGCCACCCGGCAGGCTCTGGTCGGCACCGATGGCCGTGGCCAAGTCCCATGCATGCAGCGTCAGATCACCGGTACGGAATCCGAGGAGCTGGGACGCCGGCACGTCGCCCACCACGTGATGAACCAGCACGTCCCAGTCGGGCACGGCCCGCATCCGTGTCATCTGAGCGCTCACCGATACCCGGCACGACGAGACGGCATCATCTCCACCGAACTCGCGGTCGCGGAAGGCCATCGCCTCTTCCTTGCTCGCCCCATCGAGCAGGGCGATGGTCATCTCGTTTCCCATGGTGACGTGGGCGATGAGGGCAGCCACGTTCCACTCGTCGCATGGGGTGGCAGTGGTCATCTGGGCGTCGCCCACCTGGACGAGTACGTCGACGAACGTGGAGGAGGCGAGGGCGAGGGCGTCGAGGGGATCCATGCCTCTGAACCTACCGAACTCCTCTGTCTGAATGCCACCAGTCGGTGAGGAGATCCATCGGTGCTGGGCAGATCGACCGAAGGGCCGACCCTTGCGCACCTCAGATCTGCTTCGCCTGCCTCGACGTCCACTTCACCGCCTGCTTCGATCACTGCTCTTGGTCCTGGCGCCAACAGGTACCGACCATCACCGCTGTTCTAGGTCGGGGGGCCCGCGCCCACCGGCAGGAATCGCCAGTTACCGGGGCCGCCGACGAGGCGGAACCGTCCGGCGGTCTTCAACCGGTGGTGGTGAGTTGCCGGCAACACATTGGGATCAAGTAAGCGCGCATTAGCAATATTTGAAGTATCTTTCGCGAACGGTCCAGGCTGAGCTGAGATAACCGCTG
>CAININ010000100.1 GCA_903849265.1 uncultured Acidimicrobiaceae bacterium | reverse complement strand
TGGGAGGATCCGAGCGCACGGTCCGTCGGCGTTTGGCGAGTGGCAGAGAATCGCCGGTCGCGACCAGGGTGGGAATTGCCGGTCGCGACCAGGGAACGCGTACCCGAGAGAACGGTGCCCTTCCTGCGACATCAGTGGAGGCGATGGGACTCGAACCCACGACTTCGACCTTGCAAAGGTCGCACTCTAGCCAACTGAGTTACGCCCCCGTGGGAGATGAAAGCGTCTCCACGAGCCTGATCACCGTATCAGCCTCCATCCGATGCCTTGTCGGACCGGGGCCGCACCCAGGGTCGTCACACCGGTCGCCTACCGTTCGAGCGGACACCCGCCGACCCGGTCGCCGGCCCCGCTCGCTCCTGTCCGGAGCCCCCACGTAATGGGGCATCCGTTGACGGACCTGCTCCGGAACACCGAGGAGCAGTCCCATGCCACCCACCCACCGTGACCACCTGCTGGACGCACTGGCTGAAGGAATCAAAATGCTGACCAACTCGGAAAGGTGGCAAGCCCACCTCGACGTCCAGGGCCGGTTCCACCACTACAGCTTCAACAACACGCTGCTCATCGACGCCCAGAACCCCGACGCCACGCGTGTGGCGGGCTTCGCCACCTGGAAATCGATGGGGCGCTCCGTGGTGAAGGGAGAGCGGGCCATCTGGATCCTGGCGCCGATGGTCGGTCGAAGAACCGAGATCGCCGAAGGAGAGGAGCGCCGCCCCATCTACGGGTTTCGGCCGGTCGCCGTCTTCGACGTGACTCAGACCGAAGGCGACGAACTTCCCCTGGTCTGTTCGAACCTCGAGGGCGAGGACCCCGCCGCGCTGTTCGAGGCCCTCCGCGGCCAGGCCGACCGCATGGGGTACTCGGTCCAACTCGTCGAGCTTCCCGGTACGACCAACGGCGGCTGCAACTTCACCGAACGTCGGATCCGAATCGAATCCCGTAATCAACCGGCCCAACGAGTCAAGACATTGGCGCACGAACTCGCCCACGCCCTGCTTCACGAGGAACCCGTTGACCGCTCCCTGGCCGAACTCGAGGCCGAGTCCGTCGCCTACGTCGTTTGCCAGACTTTCGGCCTCGACTCGGGGGAGTACTCGTTCGGTTACGTGGCGGGCTGGGCCGGCGGCGGACCGGAAGCGGTGGATCGGATCACATCGTCGGGACGCGCCATTCAGCGGGCCGCGGCAGCGATCCTCGACGGCCTAGAGGCAGCCGTCGACGCGGACGCGGCCGCAGCCTGACCTTCCAAGAGGCTCAGCCTTCCGTCTTCGCCCGTTCGATGGATCGGGCGATCTCCTCCCAAGCGGCATCAACTCCGTCGAACCCACCGACCTCAGTGCGCTTGTGGGGCTCGAGGTCCTTGTAGACCTCGAAGAAGTGCGCGATCTCGAAGGTCAGGTGCGGGGGGAGCTCTTCGAGGGTGCGGATGCCCTCCCACATCGGATCGCCCACGGCCACGCAGATGATCTTGGCGTCGGGGCCCTTCTCGTCGGTCATCCAGAAGACTCCTACCGGGCGGCTCTCGACCATGCAGCCCGGGAACGTCGGCTCGTCCAACAGCACGAGGGCGTCGAGCGGGTCACCGTCCTCGGCGAGCGTGTCCGGCACGAACCCGTAGTCGGCTGGGTAGAAGGTGGCCGAAAACAGCCGTCGGTCGAGGCGGAACACATGGTTCTCGTGGTCGTACTCGTACTTGTTGCGGCTCCCTCGGGGGATCTCCACCATGACGTCGATCGTGCGATCGGTGCTCATCAACTCTGCTCTTTCCTCGATAACGCGGTCTGTCCCATTGTGGCGCAACCGGGGGAGGCCTCCAATCGGAGGCCCGACGGAGCCTTCACCCGGGGCCCGAAAGGGCAACCGCTAACGTTGGGCCGTGACCAACGAGCCCGACCATGCAGGCAGGACCGGGCACGACAGGAGTCCGGAGTCCCCGTACTTCGCCCGTCAGCTGTCCGACCTCGACTTCAACGACCGACTGCTCGATCTAGTGGCCGAGGGAGACCTGCCCCTGCTCGAGCGGGTCAAGTTCCTCATCCTCTTTTCCGAACGCATCGACGAGTTCTTCCAGGTGCAAGTAGCCGGTCTGCGGCGCCAAGTGGTTGCCGGCATCACCAGCAAGGCTCTCAACGGCAGCACGCCCGAGCATCTCTTGGCCGACGTCCGATCGTCGCTCGAGCGGATGGTCCGACGTCAGGAACTGCTGCTTCTCGACGCCCTGACCCCGGATCTGGCCGCCGAGGGGATCGAGCTGTGCGACTGGAAGGGCTTGGACGAATCCGACCGGGCGTTCCTCCACGATGTCTTCGACCGGCTCATCCTCCCGGTGGTCACTCCGCTCACCGTCGATCCCAGCCACCCCTTCCCGTACATCTCCAACCTGTCGCTCAACATCGGCGTCGAGGTCCGGAGTCGCCAAGACGACACGGCACGGTTCGCCCGGGTGAAGATCCCGCCGAACGTGGACCGGCTCCTGGCCCTTCCTGGCGGCCAGCGGTTCGTCCCGCTCGAACAGGTGATGGTGGCCTTCCTCGACGAGCTCTTCCCGGGGATGGACGTCGGGGAGGCCTGCGTGTTCCGGGTCACCCGCGATGCTGACCTGGCCCTCGACGACGATGCGGCCGACGATCTCCTGCTTGCCCTTCAAGAAGAGCTGCGCCGCCGCCGCTTCCTGCCGGTGGTCCGGCTCGAGATCGACTCCCGGACCTCGGAGGCATCCATCGACCGGTTGACCGAGGAGCTCGGCCTGGGCGTAGACGACGTCTACCGGTTCGAAGGACCACTCGGACTCGGCTGCCTGTGGGCGATCCACGGACTCGATCGGCCCGAGCTGCACGACACGCCTTGGACGCCGCTCGTCCCACCCGCGTTCACCACGGTGGAGCGAGACGAGGGGGCGAGCATCTTCACCGTTCTTGATCGCCAAGACGTGCTCGTCCATCACCCGTACGACTCGTTTTCGGCATCGGTCGAAGAGCTGATGAACGAGGCCGCCGAGGACCCGCACGTGCTGGCCATCAAGCAGTGCCTCTACCGCACATCAGGGGACAGCCCGGTGGTTGCCGCCCTGATCCGGGCAGCCGAACGCGGCAAGCAGGTTGCCGTTCTGGTCGAGGTAACGGCCCGGTTCGATGAGGAAGCCAACATCGGGTGGGCACGCGCCCTCGAAGAGGCGGGCGCTCACGTCATCTACGGCCTGATGGGGCTCAAGACCCACGCCAAGACGACGCTCGTCGTGCGCCAAGAACGTGATGCCGTGCGCCTCTACTGCCACGTCGGAACTGGCAACTACAACCCGAAGACGGCTCGCATGTACGAAGACCTGGGCATCTTGTCGTCGCGTCCTGCGCTCGGTGCCGATGTCACCCGGTTCTTCAACTACATCACCGGGTTCAGCCAGCCCCCTGACTACCAGGAGCTGGTGACGTCTCCAGGTGGCATCCGCAACCGTGTCGTCGAACTGATCGATGCCGAGGCCGAGGCCGGGCCCGACGGACGGATCGCCATCAAGGTCAACGGGCTCGACGATGTGGCGGTCATCGACGCGCTCTATCGGGCTTCGCAGGCCGGCGTCCCGATCGAGCTGATCATCCGCGGCATCTGCTGCTTGCGCCCTGGCGTGCCTGGTCTGTCGGACACCATCCACGTCCGCTCCATCGTTGGCCGCTTCTTGGAGCACTCCAGAATCTTGCGGTTCGGCGGCGCCGCCGGCCGTCCTGTTTCGTACTACATCGGCTCGGCTGATCTCCGACGTCGCAACCTGGATCGACGGGTGGAGGCGATGATCCCGGTCGCCGATGCAGAGGCCGTGTCCCGCCTCGAGGAGATCCTGACGTTGAACCTTGCCGATGACACGCAGTCATGGTCACTGGCGGGCGACGGGTCGTGGCACCGGATCCCCGCAGTGTTCGGCAACGCGACTCAGCGTTCGTTGGAGGAGGCCGCCCTGGCGCGCGGCGACCTGCTCGACCGCCCTCGGGGGTCGTTGGTCTGATCAGGCGATCACCTGGTGGATGCGGTCCATGATGTCGTCGGTCAGTAGGGGGACGACATCGAGGGAGGCCAGGTTCTCGTGGACCTGCTCCACGCGGCTGGCGCCGGTGATGACCGAGGACACGTGCGGGTTCTTGACGCACCAGGCGATCGACAGCTGGGCCAACGTGCAGCCGAGGTCGTCGGCGATGCCCTGCAGCCCGGCCACGGTCTGGTTGCGGTCAGCGTCGGTCAGCAGATTGCGCAGCCACTCATAGCCGGGGAGCGTGGCCCGGGAGCCTTCAGGCACCCCGTCGAGGTACTTGCCGGTCAGCAGACCCGAGGCGAGCGGGCTCCACGTGGTGAGCCCGAGTCCGATCCCGTCGTACAGCGGGGCGTACTCCTGCTCGACACGGTCCCGCCACAACAGGTTGTACTGCGGCTGCTCGACCACCGGCTTGTGGAGGTGGTGGCGGTCAGCGATGTCCCAGGCCTTGCGGATGTCCTCGGCGGACCACTCGGAGGTGCCCCAGTAGAGGGCCTTGCCGGCGGTGATCATGTCGGACATGGCCTGGGCCGTCTCTTCGATCGGGGTTTCGGCATCCGAACGGTGGCAGTAGACGAGGTCGACGAAGTCGAGGCCGAGCCGCTCGAGGGACCCATCGATGGCCTGCAT
>CAININ010000099.1 GCA_903849265.1 uncultured Acidimicrobiaceae bacterium | reverse complement strand
TTCATCGTGCTGGACGACGAGTCGATCGTCGGAGTTGGGCGCTACGAGCGCCTCGACGGCACCACCGAGGCCGAGGCGGCCTTCGTGGTGACCGACGACCATCAGCGCCAGGGGATCGGACCTCTCCTGCTCGACTGGCTGGCTGACGTGGGGCGCGACCACGGGATCGACCGGTTCGTGGCGCAGACCTTGTCGGAAAACAAGGACATGCTCGGTGTCTTCCTCGGTTCTGGCTTCCCGGTGGAGACGACGTCCGAGGCCGGAACCGTGACCCTTCGATTCCCCATCGCACTCGATGACGACTACCGACGGGCCCGGGCATCCCGACGGGCTTCGGTCGTCCCGCCCGTTGGATCTGCGGCGACGTCATCCGAGTTGCCCCCCGGGAAGTAGCGGTCGACCACCCGCCCGGCGTCGACCACCACCACCTCGTCCATCCACGCGAGCTCCTCTTGTCGGTGGGTGATGGAGAGGAGCGTCCTGCCCTCGGTGGCGGCCAAGACGTCATGGAGCAGGCGTCTGGCCGTAGGTCGGTCGAGGCCCGCAGTCGCCTCGTCGAGGATGAGCACTGGGGCGTCGGCGAGGAGGGCTCGGGCCAGGGCGACCCGTTGACGCTGGCCCCCAGAAAGGCGTGCACCTTGTTCTCCGACCGGGGTGTCGAGCCCAAGGGGAAGGGAGTCGATCCAGGGGCCGAGCTGCGCCCCTCGGGCGGCCGCGGCGATGCTGTCGGCGTCCGCTCCCGGCCGGGCTACGGCAATGTTCCCCCCGATCGTTGTGGGGAAGAGGTGGGCGTCTTGGCCGACCCACCCGATGTGCGACCGGACGTCGTCCTGGCGGAGATGGTCCAGCGGCGTGCCGCCGATCAGGGCCTCGCCTGACTCCAACGCCCAGAAACGCAGGAGGACGTTGACCACGCTGCTCTTGCCCGCACCGCTCGGTCCCACGATGGCGATCCGGCGACCCTCGGGGACCTCGAGGTTGAGACCGTCCAGTGCACGAGGCCCGTCAGGTCGGTAGCGGAGCACGCCGGCCACGATGGAGATCGTGCTTGCGTCTGGCAGCGCATCGGGCTGCAGCGGGTCTTGGACGGGGATCGGGATCTCGACAACCGACAGCAGCCGTTCCGCCGCCTCGACATGATCGGCCATGCGGGACAGCGCATCGGCTGCGGGCTGGACCACGTCGAATGCACCGAGTGCGGCGAGCGGCAGGACCGCCACCATGAACGCGGGGAGTCGATGGGCAGCGATCGCGTTGGTGGCTGCCGCGAGCATCCCGACCACGGCGGCGCCGGTGGCGGCGACCACCACGGCGGCCACCGCACCGTCCGACCACGATCGGCGCCTGGCCCGACGTTCGAGTTCGGAATCCGAGGCGAGGACCCGCTCGAGGAATTCCTCGTCACGACCCATGGCCACCAGGTCTGGAGCAGCGGCGAGCAGTTCGACCACGTCGGCCGAGAGCGTCCCCCGCAGTGCGCCCTCGCCGTCGCCCAGCCGACGCCGCCGCACCCAGGCGAGGGACGAGGCGGCCACCGTCCCACTGAAGAGGCAGATACCCAGCACCAGGCCACCGCTCGGCAGGATCACGGTGACCGCGGCCACGGTGACGACGGAGGTAGCTAGTGCGGTGACGAGCGGACCGACACCTCTCAGATACACATCTTGGAGGAGGTCGACGTCGCCCGTCGCCCGGGCGAGGAGGTCCCCGTTGCGATAGGCGGCGACGCCGGCAGGTGATCGCGGGACGACCACGTCGTAGAGCCACAGACGGACACGGCCGAGGGCACCGAGGGCGGCATCGTGGGAGACCAGCCGCTCGGCATACCGGAGCGGTCCCCGACTCAGCGCCAGCAGCTGCACCGCGGCCATTAGGAGGGTCAAGGTGTACAGCGGGGGTCGCAGGGCGGCCTTGTCGATGAGGGCACCGGAGCAGGCGAGGAGACCGACGGTGCACAGTGCGGCAGCCGTGCCGAGGGCCGATCCGGAGAGAAACTTCCGAGGATCGGGTGCGGCGATGCGGAGGACTCGAGCCAGTGGTCCACCGAACCGAGGTCGAGGCTCGAGGGGTGTGCCCGGCGTCTGAGCCATTGCGGTGTTCGACCGGGGACGGCTCACCGGAGCACCTCCCCGGAAGCCGAGGCCACCGCCCGACCGGCCACGAGGGTGACGGTCCTGTCCACTCGCCCGACCAGGCCACCGCGGTGGGCGGCCATCAACACCGTCCGTCCCTCGAGCCACGGCTCCAGAACGGCACGCAGTGACTCTTCCCGGTCGACGTCCAGGTGGGCCGTCGGCTCGTCGAGGAAGATGATCGGCACGTCGCGCAGCACCGCCCGGCCGATGGCGATGCGCTGACGCTCCCCGGCGCTGAGGGTCAGGCCGCCTTCTCCCACCTGCGTGTCCAGACCGCCCGCCAACCGGGCCACGAATCCGTCCAGACCAGAACGCTCGAGCGCGCGAACGACCTCTGCGTCCGTGGCCCCCGGATTGCCGAGCCGGAGATTGTCCTCGATGGTTCCTCGGACCAGGTTGGGACGTTGCGGCACCCAGGCGACCTGGGCCCGCCAGGCGCGGATCGAGCAGTCGTCGAGCCGCGCATCGCCGATGCGGACCTCTCCGTCCGAGGGGACGGTGAACCCGAGGAGGACCGACAGCAGTGTCGACTTCCCCGAACCCGACTCGCCGATGACGGCCACGTGCTCCCCTGGTTCGAGTGTCAGGTCGATCCCGTCGAGCACAGCGCCAGCCCGATCGGGATGACGAACGGTCACGTTCTGCAGGCGTACGGGACTGGAAGTCAGGTCGGGGAGCGGGCACGTCGGTGCCGGTCCCTTCTCCTTCTCGTCGTCGGCATCGTCCAAGAGGTCGAGGATCCCCTCTGCTGCAGCTCGGCCTTCGGCGCTTGAGTGGAATTCGGCTCCAGCTCGTCTAAGCGGCAGGTAGATCTCGGGGGCGAGGACAAGGACGGCGAGGGCCGTTCCCACGTCGAGGGTTCCCTGAAGTAGACGCAGTCCGAGGAACAGGGCCACCAGGGCGGTGCCGACCGAGGCCAGGGTCTCGAGGGCGAGGGAGGAGAGGAACGCCACCTTCAGGGTGGACATCGTTTCGTCCCTGAGCTCCCCGTTGGCACGCTCGAGCGTGGCCCGTCCGTCGTCGGCCCGGCCGAACGCCCGCAGGGTCGGAAGTCCCTGCAGGAGATCGAAGAACGTGGAGGCCAGGCCGGACATGCGGTCCCACTGGCGCTCGGCACTTCGGGTGGCTTCGAGGCCGAGGAGGATCATGAACAGCGGGATCACAGCGGCGGTCACGAGCAGGATGACCGCCGAGAACCAGTCGTCGATCGCTATCCAGGCCAGCAGCATCAGCGGGGTCAGCGCAGCCAGGATGGCCGTCGGGAGGTAGCGGGCGAAGTAGGCATCGAGGGCGTCGATCCCCCGGGTGGCAGATGTCGTCAGCGCACCCGTACGCTCGCCGGCCAACCACGCCGGACCGAGCTCGACGGCCCGCGACAGCAGTTGGCGACGCAATGAAGTGGTGACCCGCGCCGAGGTTCGGTGGGCGGCGACCTCGCCGACCCACGCGCAGGCGGCCCGCACTCCGAACGTCGCTCCCAGTCCGATCAGCAGTGGGACGGTCCGGGTCACGGTGGCATGCCCGATGAGCACCTCGCGCACCACGGTTCCGAGCAGCACCGCTTGGGCCACCAGCGCCATCGTGCTGATCAGGCCGATGGTGACCGCCCCGACCAAGTAGTGCCGTGTTGCGGTGGCTCGGCGGATCAGTCGGGGGTCGACAGGGCCGCGGGCAGGGGATGCGTCGGTGCTCAGAGTGCCCCGCTGTCGTTCGGGGTCCCTGCCGGAGCAGGCCCAGGGGCCGTCGATCCGCCCGGTGGCGTTTCGACGGTGGCCGATTCGGGAGAAGCCGAGTCAGGAGAAGCCGACGACCCAGCGATGGGCAGCACCGCACCCACCGCCGGGCGGCGGACCCGGGCCCGGAACACCCAGTACGACCAGCCTTGGTACACGAGGACGAGCGGCGTGAAGATCAGCGCAACGATCGTCATCACCTTGAGCGTGTATGGCGCCGAGGAGGAGTTCCCGATAGTGAGGTTGAAGGCGGGGGAGATGCTCGACACCATGACTCGGGGGTACAGGTTCAAGAAGATGGTGGCGACCAGTCCGATCATGGCGACAGCGTTCGCCACGAACGCCCAGCCTTGGAGCTTCTCCCGCATGAGCCAACCCACGGCGGCGACCGCGGCGATGGCCAGGATGGGAACGAACGGCGGGACGATGCCCACGTTGTGGGCGTCACGGGCGTTGACGTACGTCCAGGCCAAGAAAGCCAGGAGCGCGACGCCCGCTGCCGGTGCGAGCACCTTGGCTGCGCCCTCTGCTCGTTCCTTGATGTCCTCGGTCGTCTTGAGGCTCAAGAAGATGCTGCCGTGCAGCGCGAACAGCAGGAGGGTGGTGACTCCCCCGAGCAGGCTGTAGGCGTTCAGCAGGTTGAAGAACGAGCCCAGGTAGGTCGAGTTCGGGCCGATCGGCGTGCCTCGCAGGATGTTGGCGAAGGCGACACCCCACAGGAGCGATGGCACCAGACTCCCCCAGAAGATGGCGTGATCCCAGGCCAGGTGCCACTTGGGCTGGTCGCGCTTGGACCGGTATTCGAACGCGATCCCCCGGAAGATCAGGGCGGCCAGGATGAGGAAGAGCGGGAGGTAGAACCCGCTGAACAGCGTGGCGTACCAGTTGGGAAATGCTGCGAACGTCGCACCTCCAGCCACCAGCAGCCACACCTCGTTGCCGTCCCACACCGGCCCGATGGTGTTGATCATCACCCGTCGGTCGAGGTCGGATTTGCCGACGACGGGCAGGAGCATCCCTACGCCGAAGTCGAAGCCCTCGAGGGCGAAGTAGCCGATCCAGAGGACGGCAATCACCAAGAACCAGAAGATCTCCAGTCCGGTGTAGGCGGGAACCGCAGTGGCGATCATGATCGAATCTCCCTGTCGCTCAGTAGATGAGGGCCGGAGCCCGGTCGTCGTCGTTGCCACCTGCGTCGGAGGGCCGGCCACCGGTGTCGTCGCCGTCATCGCCATGACCATCACCGGACGCGTCCGGGGCGCCGTGCTCGTCGACGCTGTCTGGGTCCAACTTGGCGTACTTGGCCATCAGACCGAAGTCGATGATGGCGAGCAGGGTATAGATGGCGGTGAAGCCGACCAACGTGGTCACGACGTATCCGGTCCCCACCGACGACACGCCTTGCGCGGTCTTCAACAGCCCGTAGACCACCCAGGGCTGGCGGCCCATCTCGGTGAAGATCCATCCGGTGGCGTTGGCAATGAACGGAAGCAGGAGGGCAGGGACCGCCAGGCGCAGGAACCATTTGGAGGTGTCCACCTTGCGGCGATACATGAGCCACAAACCCCAGACCAGTCCCGCCAGCATCAGCATTCCGCAGCCCACCATGATCCGGAACGTCCAGTAGGTGACCCACAGGACCGGCACGTAGCTGCCTTTGCCGTAGGTGGCGGCTTCTTTGGCTTGGACCTGGTTGATGCCTTGCACGGGCCCGTCCCAGCTGTTGTTGGACAGCACGGAGAGTGCGTGCGGGATCCGGATCTGGAAGATCGGGCTGCCCGAGAGGTTGCCGATGGTGAGCAGCGAGAAGCTCGCCCCGCTCTCGGTGTTGTACAGCGCCTCGGCAGAAGCCATCTTCATCGGCTGCTGGGTCGTCATCAGCCGGGCCTGGTTGTCGCCGAAGAACATGGTGGCCACGATGGCGATCGAACCGACGATCAACGCCAGTTTGGCCGATGCAGAAAAGACGGGATGGGGTCCCTCGCCGGCCTTCTGCGAACGGCGCAGGTGCCAGGCGCTGACGCCGAGCATCAACATCGC
>CAININ010000098.1 GCA_903849265.1 uncultured Acidimicrobiaceae bacterium | reverse complement strand
ATGCGACGGACCGTATAGACTCTTTCGACCACGCAAGGGCCAACGTCGTCCCGCGCCGGTAGATCCACTTCTTCTTCTGGAGCGACCTGATGACGACAGTTGCACCTTCACCTGACGGCGGACCTTCGACCGCCGCGCTACCCGTTCGGGTGGATTTCTCCCCTGGCGCCCGCCGCGTTACCGCGGCCCCGACCACCGGGCTCTACGACCCGAGGTTCGAGCATGACGCCTGCGGTGTCGCTCTCGTGGCCGACCTGCACGGTCGTGCATCCCACACGCTGGTGCTCCAGGCAGTCAGCGCGCTCGAGCACCTGGCGCACCGCGGTGCCACCGGCAGCGAGGAGGACAGTGGCGACGGGGCCGGCATCCTCATCCAGGTCCCCGACGCCTTCTATCGCGACGTCGTCGACTTCCCTCTTCCTGACCCGGGCCGCTACGCCACCGGGATCGCCTTCTTGTCCCAGGATGGCGTCGAGGCGGTATCGGCACGGACACTGATCGGCACCCTCGCCGAGCAAGAGGGCCTCGACGTCCTCGGGTGGCGGGCCCTGCCGGTGTCGAACCGGACGCTCGGCTCCATCGCCGAGTCGGCGAGGCCGTCGATGCATCAACTGTTCGTGGCACCCTCGGCAGGTACGCCACTCAGCGCCGGCGACCCGTCACTGGCCATCGACCGGCTGGCCTTCGTGCTGCGCAAGCGGGCGGAGCACGAGGTCGCCGACTGCTACTTCGCCTCGCTGTCGTCGCGGACCATCACCTACAAGGGGATGCTCACTTCGCACCAGCTGGCCGAGTTCTATCCCGACCTCGCCGACGAACGGCTGGTGAGCGGGCTCGCTTTGGTGCACTCGCGTTTCTCTACCAACACGTTCCCGTCGTGGCCGTTGGCCCACCCGTATCGCTACATGGCTCACAACGGCGAGATCAACACCCTGGCCGGCAACCGCAACTGGATGCGGGCCCGTGAGGCACTGTGCGCCACCGAACTGATCCCTGGCCTGGACCGAGCGTTCCCGGTCATCACCCCCGGGGCCAGCGACTCGGCCTCGTTCGATGAGGTGCTTGAGCTGCTCCATCTCGGCGGACGCCCGCTGCACCACGCCGTGCTGATGATGATCCCCGAGGCGTGGGAGAACCATCGGACGATGGACCCGGCCCGCCGGGCCTTCTACCGCTATCACGCGTCGTTGATGGAGCCATGGGACGGCCCCGCTGCAGTGGCCTTCACCGACGGGACCGTGATCGGCGCCGTGCTCGACCGCAACGGGTTGCGCCCAGCTCGGTACTGGGTCACCGACGACGACCTGGTCGTCTTGGCCAGTGAAGTCGGGGTCCTCGACGTGCCCCCGGCCAAGGTGGTGCGCAAGGGACGCCTGCAGCCAGGACGGATGTTCCTGGTCGACACAGAAGCCGGCCGCATTGTCGACGACGACGAGATCAAAGACACGTTGGCGTCAGAGCGTCCCTATGGCGAGTGGCTCGAGGACGGGCAGATCGACCTCGACGACCTGCCGCCACGCTCCATGCTGACCCCGCAGCACGCCTCGGTCGTCGGCCGACAGCAGCTCTTCGGGTACACCAACGAGGAGCTGCGCCTCATCCTCGCTCCGATGGCCAAGACCGGAGCCGAGCCGCTCGGGTCGATGGGATCCGACACGGCGATCGCCGTGCTGTCTGAGCGCTCGAGGCTGCTGTACGACTACTTCGCCCAGCTGTTCGCCCAGGTCACAAACCCTCCGCTCGATGCCATCCGCGAGGAGCTGGTCACGTCGCTGATGTCGACCCTCGGTCCGGAGTCGAACCTGCTGGATCCGACAGCGGAGTCGTGCCGCCAGATCATCCTGCCGATGCCGGTCATCGACAACGACGACCTGGCCAAGCTGCTCTATGTCAACGAGGACGGCACCACGCCCGGATTCCGAGCCTTCGCCGTCGATGGCCTCTTCGAGGTGGCCGGCGGGGGAGAGGCGCTGCGAGCGGCCATCGACGATGTGCGCGAGCGCGTGAGCGCGGCGATCGAGGAGGGGGCCGACGTCATCGTCCTGTCCGACCGGAACTCGACCGCCGAGCTGGCCCCCGTGCCGTCGCTCCTCCTGGTGTCGGCTGTGCATCACCATCTGGTGCGCACTAAGACCCGCACCCGGGTCGGACTGGTGGTCGAGTCGGGCGATGCCCGTGAGGTCCACCACATGGCCCTACTGAAGGGTTTTGGCGCGGCCGCCATCAACCCGTACCTGGCGTTCGAGAGCATCGACGACATGATCGCTTCGGGGCTCCTCACCGGGGTGACCCCCCGACAGGCGCAGAAGAACTACATCAAGGCCGCCTCCAAGGGGATCGTAAAGGTGATGTCCAAGATGGGCATCTCCACCGTGGCCTCATACACCGGCGCACAGGTCTTCGAGGCGGTTGGCCTGGCCACCGACGTGATCGAGGAGTACTTCACCGGCACCGTGTCGCGGATCGGCGGTGTGGGTCTCGACGTGCTGGCCGGCGAAGTGGCCCATCGCCACCGCTTGGCTCACATCGACCGCCCGACCGAGCGGGCGCATCGCGAGCGCGAGGTGGGAGGCGAGTACCAGTGGCGTCGCGAGGGGGAGATCCATCTCTTCAATCCGAAGACGGTCTTCAAGCTGCAGCACGCCACCCGGTCCAAGCAGTACGGGGTGTTCAAGGAGTACACGAAGGCCGTCGACGACCAGTCGACGGCGCTCGCCACCCTGCGCGGACTCATGACCCTCCGGACCGGAGTGCACCCTGCTATTTCGATCGACGAGGTCGAGCCGGCCAGCGCCATCCTGGCCCGGTTCTCCACCGGAGCCATGTCGTACGGATCTATCTCGGCCGAGGCCCACGAGACCCTCGCCATCGCCATGAACCGCCTCGGAGGCAAGTCCAACACCGGGGAGGGCGGCGAAGACCCGGACCGCTTCACGCCTGACGACAACGGCGACCTGCGACGCAGCGCCATCAAGCAGGTGGCCTCGGGCCGGTTCGGGGTGACCTCGGAGTACCTGGTCAACGCCGATGACATCCAGATCAAGATCGCCCAAGGGGCCAAGCCCGGCGAGGGCGGGCAGCTGCCCGGTCACAAGGTCTATCCGTGGATCGCCAAGACACGCTTCTCCACCCCGGGTGTCGGGCTCATCTCGCCGCCGCCGCACCACGACATCTACTCCATCGAGGACATCGCCCAGCTGATCCACGACCTCAAGTCGGCCAACCCGACGGCTCGAGTGCACGTCAAGCTCGTGGCGGAAGTGGGCGTGGGCACAGTGGCTGCCGGGGTGGCCAAGGCCCACTCCGACGTCGTGCTGATCTCGGGCCACGACGGGGGGACCGGAGCCACTCCGCTCACGTCTCAGAAGCACGCCGGGATCCCGTGGGAGCTCGGCCTGGCCGAGACCCAGCAGACCCTGATGGCCAACGACCTCCGTGACCGGATCGTGGTCCAGGTCGATGGGCAGATGAAGACCGGCAGAGACGTCGTCATCGGCGCCCTGTTGGGAGCCGAGGAGTACGGGTTCGCCACTGCTCCGCTGGTGGTCTCCGGCTGCATCATGATGCGCGTCTGCCACCTCGACACCTGCCCGGTGGGCATCGCCACCCAGAACCCGGTGCTGCGCGAGCGCTACTCCGGGACCCCTGAGTTCGTGGAGACCTTCTTCGAGTACATCGCCGAAGAGGTCCGGGAGTACCTGGCTGCCCTCGGACTGCGCTCCCTCGAGGAGGCCGTTGGACGAGTGGACCTGCTCGACGCTGCGGCCGCCGCCGACCATTGGAAGGCCTCCGGTCTCGACCTGGCCCCGATCCTCCAGGCCCCCGAGGCCCCCGAAGGAGCGGTGCGCCACTGCGTGACCACGCAGGATCACGGGCTCGATCGTGCGCTCGACCATGCCTTTCTGGACGCATGCCGGCCGGCCATCGAGGACGGGACCCGGGTCAGCGCCGAGGTGGTCGTCACCAACGTGGACCGGACGGTGGGGACACTGTTGGGCTACGAGATCACCCGCCGACACGGCGGGGTCGGCCTGCCTGAGGGCACCATCGACCTCACGTTCCGAGGTTCGGCCGGCCAGAGCTTCGGAGCCTTCGTCCCTCGCGGCGTCACCATGCGCCTCATCGGAGACACCAACGACTACCTGGGCAAGGGCCTCTCGGGCGGCCGGATCATCGTGCGCCCGGACGAAGCTGCCCCCTTCGCCGCCGAGGAGAACATCATCGCCGGCAACGTCATCCTCTATGGGGCGACCGCCGGCGACGTCTTCCTGCGGGGTCAGGTGGGGGAGCGGTTCTGCGTCCGTAACTCCGGTGCCATCGCTGTCGTCGAGGGCGTGGGCGATCATGCCTGCGAGTACATGACGGGCGGCCGCGTGGTCGTCCTCGGCCCGACCGGCCGCAACTTCGGTGCCGGCATGTCCGGAGGCGTCGCCTACGTGTACGACCCCCATGGCGACCTGTCGCATGTCTACAACCACGAGATGGTGGATCTCGAGCCCCTCAGCCATGACGACCGGATGTGGCTGCGTGACCGAATCCACCTGCACGAGCAGGAGACCGGTTCGGCGGTGGCGAAGCGACTGCTCGCCGACTGGTCGACCGAAGCAGAGCAGTTCGTGACGGTCATGCCCCGGGACTACCGCCGGGTCATGGAGGCAACTGAGCGGGCCGTGGCCGAGGGCCGTTCGATAGAAGAGGCTGTCATGGAGGTGTCCCGTGGGTGATGTCAGCGGTTTCTTGAAGTTCCCCCGGGAGCTTCCGGCCCGTCGCCCGGTCCCGGTCCGGCTCCGCGATTGGAAGGAGGTCTACGAGCCGTTCGCTCCCGAGGCCGCCAGCCAGCAGGGTGCCCGGTGCATGGACTGCGGCATCCCCTTCTGTCATGAGGGCTGCCCGCTGGGCAACCTCATCCCGGAGTGGAACGACCTTGTCTACCGAGACGATTGGTCCGAGGCGATCGAACGCCTGCATGCCACCAACAACTTCCCGGAGTTCACCGGGAGACTGTGCCCGGCTCCGTGCGAGGGATCGTGTGTGTTGGGGATCAACGACGATCCGGTCGCCATCGAGCGCATCGAGTACGAGATCATCGAGCGGGCGTGGGCCGAGGGATGGGTCGAGGCCGTGCGCCCGAGTGCACCGACGGGCAAGCGGATCGCCGTGGTCGGGTCGGGCCCTGCTGGTCTGGCAGCGGCCCAGCAGTTGTGCCGGGCGGGGCACTCCGTCGTGGTCTACGAGCGAGCCGAGCGCCCCGGTGGCCTGCTTCGCTACGGCATCCCCGAGTTCAAGATGGAGAAGGCCGTCCTCGACCGGCGCCTGGATCAGCTCGAGGCCGAAGGCGTCGAGTTCCGGTGCAGTACCTCGGTCGGGAGCTCGTCACCGGACGTGACCCGTGCGGTGGCCGATGGAGCGACCGTCGTGCCGACTTCCGAGCTTGTGGCCGAGTACGACGCCGTGGTGCTGGCCGGAGGGGCGACGCTGCCCCGCGACCTACCTGTCCCTGGCCGCCCGCTCGAGGGGATCCATCGGGCGATGGACTACCTCAAGCCCTCGAACATGGTCCAAGAGGGGACGTTGGCTGCCCCTCCGATCACGGCAGCAGGCAAGCACGTCGTCATCATCGGCGGCGGCGACACGGGAGCGGACTGCCTGGGGACGGCGCACCGCCAGGGAGCGGCCAGCGTCCACCAGCTCGAGATCATGCCAGCACCGCCCGAGGCCCGGCCCGGGGACAACCCATGGCCGACCTGGCCCCTGGTGCTGCGGACGTCGTCCGCCCTCGAAGAGGGCGGCGAGCGCATCTTCTCGGTCACCACCGACGAATTCCTGGACGACGGGTCCGGCCGGGTCAGCGCGTTGCGTGGGCACGAAGTGGAGCTCACGACCGGTGAGGACGGACGACCGGTGTTTGCTGCAGTCGCCGGTAGCGAGTTCGAACTGCCGTGTCAGCTGGTCCTGCTCGCCATGGGATTCCTCGGCGCCGAGCCCGACGGGGTGGTGGCCGACCTCGGCCTGACCCTCGATGCCCGTGGCAGCGTGGCGGCCGATGACCGGTGGGCGACGAACGTCGAGCACGTCTTCGTCTGTGGCGACATGACCCGGGGGCAGAGCCTGATCGTGTGGGCCATCGCCGAGGGGCGGTCTGCGGCGGCTGCCGTGGATCGTCATCTGATGGGGCACTCGTCGCTACCGGCTCCGATCGTGCCTGGTCAGCTGGCGCTGCGGTAACGGGTCCCGGCCGCTCCCGGGGGTAGATGGATCGGCCGGCTTGATGCATGATGGAGCACATGGACCCACGACAGGCCGAGGTCGCAGATCTTCCGGCGGTGGCGGACACGCTGGCTGGCGCGTTCATGGACGACCCGGCGTGGTCGTGGGTGTTCTTCGACCGAGCAGCCAGGTACGACCAGCTGCGTGCCGTGTGGTTGCTGCTGCTCGAAGGGGCCGTTGGGTACGGATGGGTATGGATGACGCCCGGGGCAGAGGCGGCAACGCTGTGGATTCCGCCCGGCCTGCCCGAGATCGCCGCTCCTCATGACGCACGGTTCGGTCCGCTCATCAACGAGCTCCTCGGATCGGACACCGGTCGGATCAACACCATGTTCGAGCAGTTCATGACGGCCCATCCGGCGGCGCCCGACCACTACTACCTGAGCCTGTTCGGGACCCACCCCGACCACAGGGGTCACGGGCACGGCATGGCGCTCCTATCGGACAACTTGGCCCGGATCGATGCGGAGCACCGGCCCTCCTACTTGGAGTCGACCAACTCGGCCAACCTGGATCGGTATCGGTCGGTCGGGTTTGTCGACCACGGGACCTTCGCGCTGCCCGACGGCGGTCCGGTGGTCACCACCATGTGGCGCGACGCCCGCTGAGGGAGCCTGCTCCTCGTTTGGATGCACTCGTTTGGATGCACTCGTTTGGATGCACTCGTTTGGTGTCCTGGATGGCAGAACGCCAGGTCAAGGACAGTGTCCCTTCAGCCGGCGACGTCCACCGTTGCCGTCATGAACTCGTCCACCCGACGGGCGAGGTCCTCGCCGACATCCTCTTGGATGAAGTGGGCGGCATTGTCGTAGGCATGGTGGGGCTGGCCGGCTGCCCCAGGAATGCGATCACGAATCTGGCCCTGGGCCGCATCACTACCCATGTTGGCATCGAGGCGACCGAACAGGGTGAGGGCCGGACGAGTGAACCCGTCGAGGACCCTTCGGGCGTGCTCGTTGGTGGGGGCATCGCCGACCGTGTTGAGCAGCGAGGGGAAGGCCCGGACGCCGCTCATGTAGATGCGCTCCGGAAACGGTGCGTCGTAGGCGGCCAGCTCGGCCGGCGTCAGGTCGACGACGGTGGCGAACTCGAGCAGCTCGGACGGGCGGAAGCTCGTTCCCACCAATGCATATCGGGCCCAGTTCTGGAACTGCTCCATCCAGTCGCCCTGCAACGATTCCTCGGTGAAGGGCAGGACGAGCGAGTCGTCCGGCTCGAGCGTGTCCGGCAGCTGCAAGGGCTTGAATCCTTCGGGCAGCACTGGCAGCATCCCGTTGGCCACGACGATGCGGGCGAAGCGGTCGGGGTCGTTGCCCACCACTCGAAGCCCGATCAAGCTGCCCCAGTCTTGGACGAAGATCGTGATGTCGTGGAGGTCCAGCACGTCCACGAACTCTTCGACCCAGGCCACATGCTGCAGGTACCGGTAGTCGGCGATCTGCACGGGCTTGTCGGAGCGGCCCATGCCGATGAGGTCCGGGGCGATGACCCGCCGGCCGCCAGCGACCAGTACGGGGATCATCTTTCGATACAGGTAGCACCAGTCCGGCTGGCCGTGCAGCAACAGGACGACCTCGCCGTCTCGGGGCCCTTCGTCGATGTAGTGCATGCGCAGCCCGTCGACCTCGACATAGTGAGGCTCGTAAGGGAATTCGGGCAGGTCGGCGAAGCAGCTGTCCGGAGTCCGCACGAACGGCCGTCCAGACGAGGTGAACCGCAGTTCGGCATCGCCCATCGGCGTGCCTGGGGGCAGGTCGACGGCGGGGGAGGCGTCCTCGGTCATCGAGCCGCCCCGGCGTCCACCCGCCGCATACGCACAGTGAAGAACACCGAGTACTCCCACACCAGTTCGTCACCCTCGCGCCACCGCTTGACCTCGACGCCGGGCATCTCGGTCGGGCGCATGACCAAGGCGCCGTCCTCATAGGACCCGACGACGACGAGCGGAGTGGCGAAGTCGGAGGCGAGGACGTCGTGCAGGCCGTGCTCTTCGGTGCCGTCACAGGAGAAGAAGTCGTGAACCACGCCGCCGCCGGTGACCACGGCCCGGCTGCCGGCTTGCTCGATGCGTTCGTGATGACTCCAGACGCGGCTGATCATGTCGTCGCCGCCTTGTGGGGCGAGCTCGCCACCGGTGCGGACCTCGACGGCTCGCCACGTCCCACGCAGATCGGGAGCCCCGTCGACCAGCGGCTCGTCACATCCAGCCAGCACCGGGTCGGGCATGGCCCGGTCGTAACGGTCGAGAGCGGGGTCGCCGTAGCCGCCGTGTGGAGTCGATGCGATAGGGACCGTGGACGCGGCGGTCATGGCGCCACCTCGTCCATGGTGAAGATCCACTGGCTGTCGAGGGCCTCGTCGCGTGCGACCCCGATTGTGGCTGCCACTTCGGGGTCGCCGGCCAACTCGAGATAGGCCTGACGGGTCGGGTATCGCATGATGGCCAGGAACTGGAAGTGCTCGCCTGCGTCACCCAGGAACTGCTGGTTGATCTGTCCGGCGAAGACGAACTCCGCCCCGGCCCGCTCGACGAAGCCGCGCATGGCCACCGAGTACTCCATCATCCGAGCCCACGTCTCGGGGCTGGTGGTCCCGTCGGGCTCACGTTTGAGGCTCAAGATGTTGCAGATGACGACGGGTTCGTCCTGCGGGGCGTCCATGAATGCCTGAATCTGTTCGGCCGTCGGCCAGGTTGCCATGGGGTCTCCTCAGGTCTGGTCTGAATCCGCACGGTGCGGGAGATGTGATGTCACTGGGACTGTCACATTACCGCCGGATGGGACACATCGCTCGGACCCACCCGTCGCTGGTGGAGCGTGCACGGCGCACAGGTGCCATGGCAGTACCGTTGTCCGTATGGTGTGCAGTTCCAGGCCTGCTGACGGCCGCTGCCCTGTTCATTGCTGGAGAGGCGGCGAGTCATGACTGAGGGACACGAGCGCCAGACCCGGATGTGGTTCGGGAAGAAGCACGGCGGTCTCGGATTCGGCCCGCTGAACTGGCAGGGCAAGGCGGCCACGTTCCTCTACGTGTTCCTGGTCTTGGTGGCGGTCTTCGTCTACTCGCAGCTCGGCGTGACCTTCTTCGTCATCGGGTTCTACACGGTGGTGTTCGGCCTCGTCGTGGCCATCAAATCCGACATCATGCAGGGGTGGCCACCGGGGTCGTGACCGGCGCAGGACCTCGGTCCCCGACCACTGACGAACCTAGGTGTCCTCGAGGCCAGCGGTCACTTGCGCACTCTTCTGCGCCGTCGAAAGTGCTGCAGGCCGTTGGATCATGGCAGCCGTCGGTGCGAGCCCCGCAGGGGTGCACCCGGTCGTGGCCGGGTTCAGGCAGAAGGACCCCCTGTAGTCGTACGCGGTGGCATCCATGGAGCTGAGCGCAGCAAGTCCGAAGAGATGCTCCACGTAGGCGAGCGTTCCGGCGAACGTCGTCGGATGAGCGTCGGTGTAACCGAGCTTTACGTAGGGGCTCACGATCACCATGGGCACCCGGATGCCCCAAGATGCGTTGTACTGCTGCGGGTTGACGTGGTCGGTGAAGCAGCCGCAGTCGTCATAGGTCACGAACACGGCCGTCGATGACCACTCGGGCCCGGCTTGGAGAGCAGCGACGGTCTGGCCGACGAAGTTGTCACCTGTGCTCATCGAGTTGTTGTTGTGCTGGCTTTCGGCCGCGGTAGGGGTGACGACCGAGTAGCTGGGCAGCTGTCCGGCGGCTGCATCTGCCGCTACCTGGCTGGCCGGGACGACATTGTTCTTCTGGGCGCTGTAGAGGCACTCGGAGAAGGTCGGGCAGATCGCCCACTGCCACCCAGCCGCTGAATAGGGAGCCGTCGTGCTCCCCGGGGCACCGGCTCCGCCGTAGATCTTCCAGCTCAGGTTCTTGGCGTCCAGCTTGTCGAAGATGGTCGGCACATAGGGCGCCTTGGCCCCGGTGTAGCCCGTCCAGTTGGGCCCCAGGTCGCCGGTGGCGGTCGGCACGCACGAGGGAACCAGTGTCTTGGTCGGACCCCAGGGGGTCACCCGGCCCGAGTCGCACCCCCATCCCGACGTGAGGGCGACGGGCTGGGGACCTCCGGCCGGTGATGTGATCGGATTGGTGCCGTAGAACCCGTCCTGGTTGGCGGTGGCCCAGACCAGGTGGCCGGCCCACGACGGGGAGGCCTGCGCTTCGAAGGTCCGGTCCGACACCGTGTAGCGGGTGGCGAGCGCGGCGTAGTTCGGGATGCACGACCCAGTCGCGCATGGTCCGGCAAGCGGGTCGTACTGGCTGTAGCAGTTCGCCAATGCGGCAGCGCAGTTCGGGTCGAGGCTGAAGCCGTCCATCTTCCCGGCGTCGATGTCCCGTTGCTGGCCGACAACGCTGTGGTCGGCGAAGGGGACGTAGTCCGCCGCCGAAGCCAGCGGGATCGTCGTTCCGGTACTGGTGATGCCCGTGTTGGTGCCGTCGCAGTGGGAGTCCTTGCCCGGACGCACGATCTGACCGGACGCCACCTCGGTGCAGAACTTCCCGAGGACGTTGTCGAAGCTGTGGTTCTCCTCGAGGATGACCACGACGTGGGTGATCGGGTTCGGCGCGGCAGCGGCAGCGGTGGCGGTGGCGGCCCCGGCCGATGTCGATGCGGTGCCGGTAGTGGCGGCGGCGAGTGCGATCACCGCCGCGATGCATGCGGTTGCCACTGCGTAGGTTCTGCGAGTGACGGTCACGGATCGATGCCCCTTCCGGTCGTGGAGATGCCCACATCTGGTGATCGGCGGTCTGTCGTCCGACTTAAGTGCATCTTTCGGAAATTTGGTTGCAATACTCCCTGTTCAAGCGCTATTTCTATACATCGTGAGGGGTTTGGTGCAGTTTCGTGTCGAAGGCCTCGAGTTCATCACGCTGACCGTTTGAACCCGCCCAACTCAGACGTCCACCAAACGCCGAATGGTTCCGTCAGCGAGGGACCGCGTCCACGTCCAGCACGCGATTGGACCGACCGATTGGACCGACCGAGTCGTCGGATGCCGCTAGATCGGAATTTGCCAGTCCAAGATGGTGCCGCCGTCTGCGGCGATCAGGATGCCGAAACTTCCGCCCAGGCCTTGTGCCCGACCTTCGATGTTCACCATGCCCCGGCCCCCACTCGATGGCCAGTCCGCTCGTAGCCCTCGCCCGTTGTCGGTGATCTGGAGACGGCACAGTGTCCCGCGTGCGGATAGGAAGACGGTGGCCGTAGTCGCCTGTGCGTGCTTCTCGATGTTGGTCACCGCCTCGCGCACCACCGCCACGATGTGTTCGGACGCGACGTGGGGAATGGTGGAATCAACTGGGCCGTCGAACCGCAGGGCGATCGTGAAGCTGACGATTCCGCTCAGATCGCGCACAAGTGCGGCAAGCTGCGATCGGATGCCCCGGTCGTTGCCGCCCATCCCCAAGGAGAAGATGGTCGAGCGGAGTTCGGTGATTCCCTCGTCGAGCTGTGCGATGACGGCAGACAGCCGCTCAGGCAGTTCGTCGGGGGCCACGCCGGCGGTCATCCCTTGCAGCATCAGCCCCGCACCGAAGATCCGCTGAATCACTCGATCGTGGAGGTCGCGGGCGAGCCGCGTCCGATCCTCTTGCACCGCAGCAGTCTGCTGGAGCGTATGGAGGCGGACGTTCTGGATGACGATTCCGGCGGCCACGGCCAACGCCTGGGACAGCGCGAGGTCGTCCTCGGTGAACTCCGACCATCCGATCTTGTCGGTCAGATAGAGGATGCCGTAGGTCTCTCCTCGGATGATGATCGGAACGCCGAGGAATGACGACATCGGGGGATGACCCGGCGGAAAACCGACTGCATCGGGGTGGGAGCTCAGGTCGGAGATCCGGAGCGGGTACGGGTCCGAGATGAGGCTTCCCAGCACGCCGATTCCTTTCGGACGGTCGCCGATCTCCTCCTCCATGTCCGTGCTCATGCCGGAGGTGATGAACTGGGCTAGTGACGTCTGATCGTCGTTGACGACGCCGAGAGCGCCGTACCGAGCCCCGGTGATCGATCGCGCCTCATCGACAACGTTGCGGAGCACGTCTTCAAGGGCGATATCTCCGTCGATCAGGAGCATGGCATCGACGATACGCCTCAGTTTTGCGGGGTCGGATACCGATCGAAGGGACATTACCGACCCGCAATCAGGTGGGCCCTGGATGCGCGGGCGCTGCGACCCACCGCTGCGATGACTGCTGGCCAAGTACTTCGGCTCATGAGGAGACTCCGTTCGATTGCGGGCGGCATATCCAAGAAACGGCCAAGTCATCAACAAGCAATATCCGCCGACACTGCGTCCAGCCATTCCGCAGGTCTGGGGCGAGGATAGGCCAGAGGCCTATCGATAGCGAACGAATTTCTTGCATTCGCCAGATAATGGGTGGTCCAGCCTTGTTGTTGCACGGGTCAGCCACCACACCACGCGATCGATATCCCGGCAAGCAGAGGGGCTCGCCGCCGAGCCCGAGTCCGGATCGCATCACCTGACGCGTTCACCCAGGCCGGGTGGCCCCCACGTAGCTGTCCCACCCTGCGGGCTCGATCCGGACGAAGGCCCCGGTGTGAGGTGCGTCGATCATGAGCCCAGCCCCCACATAGATCCCCACGTGGTCGATGCCGGATACCCCTGACCCGAAGAACAGCAGATCTCCTGGGAGTGCGCTGGATCCGCCGGCTGGCGGTCCAGCACCGAACTGCTCCTGGGCCACTCTTGGCAACGACACCCCGGCGGCAGCAAAAGCGGCACGGGAGAGGCCCGAGCAGTCGAATCCCCCCTGGCCGTTGCCTCCCCACAGGTACGGGGTGCCGATCTGATGGGCGGCGAAACCCAGGGCGGCCACGACCGCGCTGTCCACCGTGGGATCGTCGGCGAAGGCGAGAGACAGGGTCAACACGGTGTCGACGTACGCGGTGTCGTGGTTGTAGGCGAATACGGCTCCCCGGAGCCCGACAGCCGAGGCCCCGCCGTCAGCGCACAACATGGCAGCAGCGGTGGCCACGGCGTCGACCGGGTCATATGGGCTGGGCGGTACGACACCTCCGGGGCCGACGGTGGCGTAGGCGGCAAAGGTGGCCGGCTCGAACTGCATCGGGCCCTCCGCCCCAGCGCTGTTGGCGCCTGAGGCGACCCCGGGGGCGGTTGACCGGCCACTATCGGATTCGACGGTGCCGATGGCGGCCAGCACCGACCAGGGCAGCCCGGGGCAAGTGGCCGCGGCTGCTTGTTCGAGCGCAGCCCATCCAGGTGGAAGGGCTGGTCCATGACCCGCTTCCGTGTCGATCCCGACGCCACTAGATGGGGAGGGCAGTGATGTGCCGGTGGCACCACCGGTGGCGGCGGCAGCCAGGACGGCCACGGCCAGGACGACGGAGATCACGATCAGGGCGACGACGCCCAGCAACTTGCCCACGGAGGCACCTCGTCGATGACGGGGGACGGAGGTGAGCTCTCCGCTCAGATCCCTGGGCCCGATGACGGACCCGACGGGGGCAGGCGACTCAGTCGTCGCCAAGGACCTATTCGATCACGACCCCCGGTGCGTTACAAGGCCCTGTTTCTAGGGGTACTCCGCCGATGCGCTGGTCAGGCGACGGGCTGGGATGACTCCGGGTGGGGGCGTGCTGGCGCGTTGGCCAGATCCTGGCTGCGCTCACGGACGATGAACGCCCCGTTGGGGCAGGCGGCGGCGGCCCGGCGAGCCCGCCGAATATCACGCGGGGCGTCGACCACAGCAACGGCTACTTTTCCGAACCCCCACTGGTCGAGATCGACCCCGTCGGAGAAGAAGAGCGCACAGATGGCGTGCCCCCGGCAGAGGATCGGGTCGATCCGGATCTCGACGCTCATTCCCACTCCCTCGTGTCGCCTCGTCCGATGGCGTGGTCTGCTCTTGGCACCGCCAGCACCGGGGGGTGATCCGAGGCACGACAGGGCTTGCCGGCCAGGTGACGGACGACATCGTCCTCGAACACATCGAGCGTCGATCGGATCAGTCGGACCACTGCATCAGGGTGGCCGCAGGCGCCGCTTCCGAGCACAGCGTCGGCCAGGGCAGTCATCTTGCGGATTCCCCTGCGCCGAAAGGACCCTCTGGCGATGGCCTCGCACGAGTCGGCCAGACGAGGGAGTCCGGCTACACAGGTACCGCACTGGCCTGCTGACTCGCCAGCCAGATACCGGACGATGCGGGCGGTCTCGGTCAGTGCGCAGGCGCCGTGGGGGAGGACCGCGATGAGTCCGCAACCGGGCTGAGCACCCAGGCACTGCAGGGCAGCGCGGGTGAACGGTGTCTGCCACGCTTCCTCACCGAGCACCCACGTCCCCGCAAACCCTCCGATGAGGACGGCGGCCGGGGGGTCCGTCAGCCCTTGGTATGCCAAGGCATCGCCGATGGTGGCTTGGCCGGCCAGCTCGAGGACGGTTCCCGGTTGCGGCACCGCGCCGGTCAGTGTCACGAGGCGCGACCCGGGTGAGGATGACGCACCAAGGGATCCCCAGGCGTCGGGGCCGACACGGGCGATGGCGGCCAGATGAGCGACGGTCTCGGCGTTGCTCACCACCGTCGGACGACCAGAGGGGCCCTCGACGGCGAGCGGGAGCGTGGTGAACCGCGGGCGGGCCTGACCGCCGTCGACGAATCCGGCCACCGCTGATGCTTCGCCCGATACGTAGCGGTCGGGCCCGGTAGAGATCCGCCACCGGGGGTCGGCAAGCCCCCGGTGGCGACGGTCGGAAATGGCCGCCTCGAGGATCGACGCCGGCGACCCCGAAGCACGGTGGAGGTGGATGACGACCTCGTCCACACCGAGCGCGGTGGCAAGCAGAGCCGCTCCGTCGAGCATGAGGTGGGGACGGTGCGCGCAGAGCACTCGGTCCTTGCGGCTGGATGGCTCGCTCTCGCTGGCGTTGACGATCAACATGGGAAGGCCACCGCCGAGCAGGGCAGTCTCGACCTTGCGGATGAGTGGGAACCCGCCACCACCTCGTCCGTCGAGCGCGCTGGCCCGCAGCAGCGCCCGGACTCCGGCACCGTCGATGCCGGGCACCGTTCCCCACCGTGACAGATGGGAGACGAGACCCTCGCCCCCAGGGCTGGGGGCGGGACCGGAAAGCAACAGCGTCCCAGGGTCGCCGAGTCCCCCGACGTGAGCGCCGACGCGCTCGATGGGAGCCACGACAGGATCTGCCCACAGCGAATCGAGGCGCGGCGGAGTGCGCCGCGGGTAGTTGGTACGTGTCGAGGGAAGGACGGTCATTCGGCCACCACCGCCGACCCCTGACGCAGGGTCCCGGCCAGCCAGCGGGTGAACTGCAGGACGAGGACGACCAGACCCGAGGCGACGTACATCCACCGGAGGCTGACGCTGTCGCTCCCGGCCATGACGCCGTGGGCCAAGGTCATGCAGAAGACCACCACCGAGGCAGTGTGGATCGGGAACCACACTGCTCGACCGATGGAACCGGCCAGGGCTGCTGTTCCGACGATCAACAGGAGAAGGTAGAACGCCAGGGTCCCGAGCGCGACGGCGGTGGGGCGGAACTGCGCACCCCAGGGCACGAAGACGCCGGTCCAGCCGACTCCGGCATAGCGGTCCAAGGCCAGAGCGGTGAGATGACCGACCAGAAGGGCCACCGTGCAGGCGGCCAGCGTGACGTGGGCCCACAGGATCGCTTCGGGCCCCGGACGTCGGAAGCGAGCCCGCCACGGGTGGCGGAGCCACAGTCCGAGGAAGACCATCGCCGCCAGGGCAACGTAGGTGGCGATCCCCAAGCTCCGCCCGAGGATCCAAGGGAGCATCTTGTTGTGCAGCATGTTCTGGCCGTGCGTCCCCGCCAGGCGCCCGATGAAGACGGAGACGCCCAGGATGATGGCCAGCAGGCCCACCGGACGTCCCCACGCTGCCAATGATCGATCGTCCTTGGGCTCGGGGAGTGACTTCGGCGCACGAACCGGTATCGGCGCTGGTGCTGCTGTCGGCGCTGGTGCACGGGTGATCGTCGGCGTGGCTTCCTGGGTTCCGGTCGACAGGTCGAGCTCGGGGATGGGCTGCGGCGACAGTCGTTCCCCTGACTCGGAAATCAGGGTCGAGTCGACCATCATGTCTGCGACCAGATCACATAAGGGGCGATCGCCTCGCTGGTGGCAGCGGTTCCGTCGGTCGTCACCCACAGCGCAGCGATTCCTCGGTCCTCGGCGTCGCGCGCTATCGCCGCCGCTCCACCCAAGAAGAGCGACTTGGTGGTGATCTCGGCATCGGCGGCATCGGTGCCGACGACGGTGACGGCAAGCAGACCGTCGCCGCCCGGGCGGCCGGTTGACGGGTCGATGAGGTGGTGGACGGACTGGGTTCCCGAACGCCACCGACGGAGCCGAGTCGAGGACGTGGCGCAGGCCCTGTCGCTCAGAGTCAAGACGCAGATGGGGAGATCGCCGCCGGTTGGGTCCTCGACACCGACCCGCCACCCGTCCGCCTCGGGACCCGTGCCGTCGCAGTCGCAGTCGCCCCCGGCGTCGATCAGGAAGTCATCTAGCTCGCCACGCAGCACCTCGGCCGCCCAGCGCACAGCCAGCCCCTTGCCGATGCCCCCGAGGTCGATCGGATCT
>CAININ010000097.1 GCA_903849265.1 uncultured Acidimicrobiaceae bacterium | reverse complement strand
AGAAGACGACCCCGCTATGGTCGCCCTCGCCGAACTCTCGGGCCACTGCGAGGCCGAGGTCGTCACGGTAGAAGGCGAGAGTGTGGTCCAGGTCGGATGGGTGGAGGATGGTCCGGCTGCTCAAAATATCCACGGTGCGCCTTCCGCTCGACGTATGGGCCTCTAGTAGGTGGTGTCGGCGTCGATCGCCCGGGTGTGCTCCCGGGCGGCCTGCAGTAGATCCTGGCCGGCAGTCAGCACCGACAGGTCGCCCCGCACCCGGATACGCCCGGCGTTCAGCGCCTCGGCCGGCGAAAGACGGCCCTGGGCCAAGGCCGCAGCATCCTCGTATTCGAGGGCGATCGTCACCTCTGCCGCCTCGCCCGCCTCCCCTAGCGGGCCGACATCGAGCACCAGCGTGCCATCCGAGGCACGCAGCACGAGTCGGATATCTCCATCGGGAGTGCCACGTACCTCTTGTGCCACGGTGAACTTGCCGTCGGCCGCAGCCAATCCGGCGTCAGGGCCCGGCCCGGGCAGGACGACGCCATCAAGTGCGGCGTTGAACGCCTCGGCCCAGTCAGGGGTCAGGAAGCGAGGCATGGGCTGCTTGGTGACCCGTGGCTCACGCCGTGATGTCGTTGGGCGAGATGTCGTCCGAGTCTTCGGTCAACACCGTCCCTGCCGGTGCACCGACGGGGGCCGTGGCCAGCACGGGAGCGCCCACCGGGTGAGGCTGAGGGATGCCGCGGACGCCACCAGGGGGCATGATCGCTGCCGGCCCTGAGGACGGTGCCTCGGCTGCGGCCTCATCAGCGGTGTGCTTCGAGCGGTTCCGGATCTTGCGACCGAGCCATGCCACCGGGTCGTACTTGGCGTCGACCACCCGCTCCTTCAGCGGGATGATGGCGTTGTCGGTGATCTTGATGTGCTCGGGGCAGACTTCGGTGCAGCACTTGGTGATGTTGCACTTGCCGAGGCCCTGATCCTCTTGGAGGAGCTGGCGACGGTCGTTGGTGTCGAGCGGGTGCATCTCGAGCTCAGCGGAACGGATGAAGAACCGAGGACCGGCGTATGCGGTCTTGTTCTCCTCGTGGTCGCGCACCACGTGGCAGACGTCCTGGCACAGGAAGCACTCGATGCACTTGCGGAACTCTTGGCTCCGCTCGACATCGATCTGGGCCATGCGGTAGCCACCGGCCTCTTCCTCGTCAGCCGTCTTGGGCCGGGGGCTGAGCGGCGGGATCCGCTTGGCGACCTCGTAGTTGTACGAGACGTCGGTGACCAGGTCACGAATGATGGGGAACGCCCGCATGGGGGCGACGGTGACCGTCTCTCCCTCGGGGAGCGTGTCCATGCGAGTCATGCACATCAGCGACGGCCGGCCGTTGATCTCGGCCGAGCACGAGCCGCACTTGCCGGCCTTGCAGTTCCAGCGGCAGGCCAGGTCGGGGGCGGCGGTGGCCTGCACCCGGTGGATGACGTCGAGGACGACCTCACCCTCCTGGGCCGGCATGACGTACTCGACGAACTCGCCGCCGTCCTCGTCGCCGCGCCAGAGGCGCATGGTGACCTCGCCGCTCTGGTTATGTCGAATGATCTCGCCGGCCATCAGAGCGCCTCCTCGAGTAGGGCCCGAAGATCGTCCGGCATGACCGGGACGGCTTCGGGCTGGCTGGTGATCGATCGCACCGACGGCGTGCCGCCGACACCCAAGGGGGCGTTCGACGGATCGTTGATGCGCTCGATGAAGTTGACCTTGCCCATCGCCGGGTCGGCCTTCGGGAAGTCGTCCCGGGTCTGGCCGCCGCGGCTCTCCTTGCGGTTGAGCGCACCCAAGGTGGTGCACCGTGACACGGTGAGCATGGACGGAAGGTCCGTGGTGAGGTTCCACCCCGGGTTGTACTTGACCCCGCCGGTCAGGGCGATGTTGGACGCCCGCTCCTCGAGTGCATCGAGCTTGACGAGGGCTTCCTCGAGCTCGGATCCGGTGCGGATGATGCCCACCAGGGCCTGCATGGTCTCCTGCAGGTCCTGCTGGATGTCGTATGGGTTCTCGCCGTTCTCACGCTCGAACGGGGCCACGGCGGCGTCGATGGCCGCCTGGATCTGGCCCTCGTCGAGGGAGATCTCCCCCGAGCGGGTCAAGGCGAACTCGGCCGCGCCGATGCCGGCACGACGGCCGAACACCAAGAGGTCGGAGAGCGAGTTTCCGCCGAGCCGGTTGGCGCCGTGCATGCCACCCGCCACCTCACCGGCGGCAAAGAGCCCCGGAATCGTGGCGGCTGTCGAGTCGGCATCCACCCGCACGCCACCCATGATGTAGTGGCAGGTCGGACCGACTTCCATGGCTTCGGCGGTGATGTCCACGCCGGCCAGCTCTTTGAACTGGTGGTACATCGAGGGAAGGCGACGACGGATGTCTTCGGCAGAGCGCCTCGTGGCGATGTCGAGGTAGACGCCGCCGTGCGGACTGCCCCGGCCGGCCTTCACCTCAGAGTTGATCGAGCGGGCGACTTCGTCACGGGGGAGCAGTTCCGGCGGCCGGCGGCCGGCGGTGTGGTCGTCGTACCACTTGTCCGCCTCGTCCTCGGAGTCGGCCGTCTCGTCCCGGAACATATCGGGCACGTAGTCGAACATGAACCGGGTGCCCTCAGAGTTGCGCAGCACGCCGCCGTCGCCCCGGACGCCCTCGGTCACCAGGATGCCCCGGACCGACAGTGGCCAGACCATCCCGGTCGGGTGGAACTGGATGCACTCCATGTCGATCAGGTCGGCACCGGCCCACAGGGCCATGGCATGGCCGTCGCCAGTTCCCTCCCATGAGTTGGACGTGTACATCCAGCTCTTGCCGACGCCGCCGGTGGCCATGACCACCGACTTGGCCTTGATGACGACGAACTTGCCGGTGGGACGCCAGT
>CAININ010000096.1 GCA_903849265.1 uncultured Acidimicrobiaceae bacterium | reverse complement strand
GAGGTGGGCGCCGCGGTGGCGGATACCGCAGTCGGGGCCGAAGGGGCGCCCTCGTTGACGGTGACAGTACTAGCCGCACTGGTGCCGATGGCGTTGGTGGCGGTGACCGAGAACGTGTAGCTGTCACCGGTAGTCAGGCCAGCCATCGAGCAGGTGGTGGTCGATCCGTCAGCGGACGTACAGGTCTGGCCGCCGTTGGCCGAGTTGGTGTTGTCGGTGGCGCTGACGCTGTAACCGGTGACAGGCGAGCCCTGACCGAACGAAGCGTTCCATGCCACGACGGCCGCACCGTCAGATGCCGTTCCGCTACCCGGGGTGACCGTGATGCCCGTCGGGGCGTCCGGGGCCGAGGATGCGGTGTAGGTGAACTGATCGGCCGAGGTGGTCGGCGAGGTGGTCGAGTTCGTGGTCACCACGATGTCGACGGCGCCATCAGCCAGCGAAGCCGGAGTGACTGCAGTGATCGAGGTGTCCGAGTTGACCGTGAACGAAGTGGCGTTCGTGCCGCCGAAGGACACCGAGGAGGCCCCGGTGAACCCGCTACCGGTGATGGCGACCGTCGACCCACCGGCGTCAGAGCCGCTGGCACTGCCCGACGGGGTGGTCACGTTGGTGATCCCCGGGGCGATGGTGGTGAAGGGGTAAGTGGTCGGAGCCTGATAGACCGGCGTGGAGTTCGGGCAGCCCGTCGCCGTGGAGTTCTGGCCGTTGCAGATCGTCGGATAGGCATCGAGGTTGGCCGCATTGGAGCCGACGATGGGTGCAGTGATCTGGGTGTTGAGCTTGAACTCGGTCAGCGGGGCGCCGACAGTGGTGCCCGGGGAGCCCGTCACCAAGAAGCTGGCCGCGATGTAAGGCAGCGTCACCACATTACCGCTGGTGATGTGGATCGAGCTCGGAAGCAGGAGCTCGAGGTAGGGGTAGGTGGTCTTGTAGTTGCCGGTGTTGATCTGGGCATCGCAACCCGTGCGGGCGGCGGTGCAGTACTGGGCCGTGGCCTGGCCACTGGTGGTCGGGTCGCCACCGACGGCCCTGACCGAACCGGGCACGTACTGCACGCCGGCGGGGACGGGCGAGATCGAGGCAAAGTTCGAGGCGTACTGGACGCCGGCGTTGCCGAGGCTCGAGCCGTTCAGCACCGGGATGACCGAGGTGCCGGGGATCTGGTTGTAGGTGAAGGTCTGGCCCGGACGCACCTTGGCCGGGGCCACAGCGGCGGCACAGATCGCCTGGTAGATGTTGGAACTCGAGATCGACACTGTCACTTTCTCACCCACGAGCTCGCAGTTGGGAGCGTTCACGTAGTTGACCGTCCCGGTGGAGCAGTTGCCATCACTCAGTCCACTGGGGTCCGAGGTGAGGTCGACGCCAGGGACGCAGTAGGCGTAGGTGAGGGAGAAGTTGCCCGAGGTGGTGGGCTCGGTCTGCATGTAGATCTGGCCGGTCGAGGTGTCGACGGAGGCGTAGCCGTTCGTGATCGAGGGCTGGCTGACGATGGTGAGCGAGGAGGTGTTGACCGAAGCAGCACCACCGGTCACCTGGGCGAGGGCGTAGGAGGCGACGGGGGCGCCGGTCTGGTACACCTCGGAGCCCGAGGGGATCGTCGCATGAGCGTCGCATCCGTCAGTGACATGGACGAGGTTGACGCCGGTGATGCTCGTCCCACCCGACGACAGCGAGGTGCCGTTGAGGACGAACGGCCGGGCCGCGTAGCTGTAGATGTACTCACAGCTCGTATTGCCGGTCGGGTACACGTCGACGTTGCCACGGGGGGCGAAGGTGTAGCCCGAGTTGGACGTGGCGCCGATCGTCACGAAGCTGAGGGTGGTTGCCGCCGATGCGTCGGCGACCGCAGCGGTCAGCGGGGCGTCGGTCTGGCGCGACAGAGTGCTCGCTGAGTTGATGGCGTGAGGCATCGGGGTGCCGGTGAGCGTCCAGGACGCATTGACGGTGGAGATCGTCAGTGGAGCGGTGGCCGACGCTGGCGTTGCCGCAAGGGCAATGCCGGTCAGGGCCGAACCAAAAGCCACGATTGCTGCCAGAAGCAACTTGATGAACGAATGTGCCTGCGCACGTGTCGAACGGACGTTGTCCACTGGATCCCCCGATCCTCTAATCCACCGACCATTCGGCCGGTGGCTCCCCCACCTCCGGCATGACCGAAGGCTCAGACACCACGCCCACTACTGAGCGTGATCGCTTCGGTCTAACACAGAAGTGGCGTGAGTCAAGACAGTTTTTTGGGCGGTCACAGAGCGTGGCTGCAACGCCACTCCGGCTCACTCCAAGACCCCCCCCCACTCCCCTGTGGTGGATGTCGAGCCAACTCGTCCGCCCATACATCTACTCGGTGAGTCCCTCCCGATTCGCACCCGGTGCGGACTTGAAAAGGCGGCGGATGCGCCTTCGGCGATCAGATTCAGAACCACCACACACCGTGGTCGCTACTCGCGTGCCCACTCATCCGACGTCCAGGCTGAGCCCGAACTGGCCACCGATCGATGCTCGGGGGTCAGTGGGGCCGCAGGTGGTGGTGATGGTGATGGTGGCGGAGCCCAACCACCGAGTGCAGGGCCCGGGCGGGCGACGGGGCCCACCAGTTCCACCTGCCCGCCAAGCTCATCAACGACGGCACCAGGATCCCCCGAACCACCGCCGCATCGAGGATGATGGCGACCGCCACGCCGAACCCGAACTCCTTGACGCTGGTGACGTCGCTGGTCACGAACGCGGCCAACGCCAGGGCCAGCAGGATGGCGGCCAGCGAGATGATCCGGCCGGATCGACCCAGTCCCTTGATGACGGAGTCGTCGCAGTCGCCACTGATGTCGTACTCCTCTTTGATTCGCGACACCAAGAACAGCTCGTAGTCGGTGGAGAGCGCAAAGGCCACGATGGCGATGAGGATGACCGTCGAGGAGTCGACGGTGCCGGTGACGGTGAAGTCACCGATCAACCACCGCAGATGCCCCTCTTGGAACACCCAGACCAAGACCCCGATGGAGGCGCCGATGCTGAGCGCATTCATGAACAGCGCCTTGATCGGCATCAGCACGCTCCCGGTGAACACGAACAGGAGCACCAAGACCGACAAGACGACCCACAGCAGGGCCCACACTCCCTTGGCGCCCAACGCCCCCTGCGAATCGACAGCATCAGCTGCCTGGCCACCGATCGTCCCGTTCGCCCCAGCGACGACCGAGTGAATGGATGCGACCAGCGCAGCAGCCTGAGGTGACGCGAATGGCAACGAGGTGACGACCCGCAGGTGATCGGCGGTCCCTCGTGTCCAAGTGCCGAAATACCGGTTCGGACCGGTCGCCTTGCCGGTGACATAGACGGTCGTAGGGGTGATGACCGAATCCACATGGGCCAGCATCGACAACCGGGCACCGATGGCGGTGGCGGACGGCGAGGTCGCCGCGTTCCTTGTGGTGCTTATGGTGCCCTTGCTGCCCCCGATGATCACGTCGATCGACGATGGCGACGTGGCCGGATCGACCGACTGGAGGAACTCGGTCGCCGTCACCACCGTGTTATTGGCCGGAAGCACCCGCAGGTCAGGCTGAGCGAAGACCGCACCCCACGCCGGTATGGAGAGGACGAGCAGCAGGACGCTGGCTCCGATGGCGGCCACGACCCGATGGGCGATCACCACTCGGGCGATTCCTGCCCACATCCCATCGCCGCTGGGTTCGGGCCGGGGATGGAAGATGCGAAACGAGTTGAGCCGGGTCCCGATGGTGGCGAGCAGGACGGGAAGTACGACGAGAGCGCCCAGCATGGCCAGCAGCGTGGTCGCCACACCTGCGATCCCCAGCGAGCGCAAGAAGAACTGCGGAAAGAGGAGCAGCGACGCGAGCACGATGGAGACGGTGATCCCCGAGAAGAACACCGTCCGTCCGGCCGTGATGACCGTCCGGACCACGGCATCGTCGACCTCGGCGCCGTCGGCCAGTTCATCGCGCATCCGGTTGACTATCAGCAGGGCGTAGTCGATGCCCAGGCCGAGGCCGAGGCCGGTGACCAGGTTGGCGGAAAAGTTGGAGATCGGGGTGAACAGACTGGCGATCCACAGGGCAGCAAACGCACCGGCGACGGCCACAGCAGCCACGACGAACGGCATCCCGGCCATGAGCAGCGCACCGAACACCGCGAGCAAGAGCAGGGCCGTCAGTGGCACCGACACCATCTCGGCCGTGCTCAGGTCGCTCTCTACCTGACGGTTGAGGACCGTGTTGACGACATCGATGCCGGTGGGCCTCACGACGGCGCCCTTTGTCGGCACGGCCGCCACAGCAAGGACCGATTCGGCCAGCGTGGCCCGTTGATCGGCCGAGATCCCCGTGCGTGCGGTGACGATGATCACACCGGTCCGACCATCAGTGCCCCGCAGGTCCACCAGGTGTCCTGCGTTCCAATAGGAGAAGACGGATGCGACATTTGGCACCTTCTGCAAGCGGGCGACTACGCCCGCGGCCAGGCTGGCTGCCTGTGGGCTGTCGACCGGCGACGCGGTGGTGACAGTCAGCACGGCAGAGGGAGTCAACGTCCCGAACTTTGCCTGCAGCAGCTTGTCCACCCGTGCGGACTGGCTCGAGCTGTCGTTGTAGCCACCGGTCTGCACGGTCGAGAACAGCTTGATCCCGAAGAAGAGAGAGGCGACGGTGGCCAGCACGGCCAGCACGAGGATGGGTCGGCGATGCCGGACGATGAACGCGGCGAAGCGCTCGAACCCTGTGACGGGTGCGCTGCTCAAAACCCCCTGATTCACATCGGCAACATACATGCGTTGTTCCCATGCGGATTTTGCTTCGCCTAGATTCCTCGAACTCGGTTGATGCCGAGCGGGCAGTCAGGACGCTGGGTTCGCGAACAACAAGCCTCTCTTGGGCACCTCGGAGATCCTCGGGGTGGTTGAACTGGGCCAATGGCATCGGCCGCGCCGGTTGTGACCAGTAGTAACCGAGGACCACGTGGCGCAGTCCACTTGGGACCCTGCAGCATCCGGGGAATCCGATTCCGGCTTGTCAGCACACTTCAAGAATGTGGTCGATGTCTGACTGTGCTCAGCGCTTCTGACTGTGGCTGGTCCCGTGGTTGCGCCCGCGACCCCTCTTCTCTAGGGGACGACGTAGCCGCCGTCGACCGGCAGGGCTACGCCGAGCACGAAAGACGCGGCCGGACTGCACAGCCACAGCGCGGCCTCGGCGATCTCTTCGGCGGTCCCGATCCGTCCGATCGGATGCAGTGCGGCCAGGTGCGCATCGATCGACGGGTCGCGTTCGCGAGCGGTGCCGACCATCGGAGTCTCGGCGGTGCCGGGGCAGATGGCGTTCACCCGGATCCCCTTGGACCCGTAGTCGAGGGCGGCCACTTTGGTGAGCCCGATCACCCCGTGCTTGGACGCTGTGTAGGCCGCCTGGCGCGGATAGGCCACCAGCCCGACCCCGGATGCCGTGTTGACGATGGCCCCGCCGCCGCGCTCGAGCATCCGGGGGATCTCCGCCTTCATGCAGAGGTAGACCCCGGTCAGCATCACGGCGATCGTCCGGTCCCACCCGTCGTCGGGGTAGTCGGCCAGGAGGGCCATGGGAGCAGCGATGCCCGCATTGTTGTGGGCGAGGTCGAGCCCGCCGAACGTGGTGACGGCGTGCGCCACCATGGCGTCCACGTCGGACTTCTGGGCGACATCGGCGTGGACGAAGGAGGCCTGACCTCCGGCGGCCCGGACCAGGTCGACCGTGTCGTTACCACCGCTGTCATCGATGTCGGCTACGACCACGGCGGCACCTTCACGGGCGAAGCACAGGGCAGAGGCCCGACCGATCCCCATGGCGGCCCCGGTGATGACCGCGACTTTTCCTTCCAGAACTCCCATGCGCCGGAGCGTAATCGTCGGCTGAAGGGCGGACTACATTGCGCCGATGGGTCGATTCGACGGACGGGTGGCGTTGGTTTCGGGGGCTGGGGGAGGCATCGGGTCAGCCGTCGCCGACCGGTTGGCGGACGAAGGGGCGACCGTCGTGCGCACCGACCTCGAGGCGCCCGCGGGCGGCCTGGTGTGCGACGTCACCGATTCTTCTTCGGTGACAGCCGCGGTGGCGGAGACGCTGGACCGTCACGGTCGCCTCGACGTCTTGGCCAACGTGGCCGGCATCGGCATCGCCCGGTGTATCGAGGACGTCACCTTGGAAGAGTGGAAGCGGGTCCTCGACGTCAACCTCACCGGCACCTTCCTGCTCTCCCAGGCGGCGGTGCCTGCGCTGCGGTCCAGCCGAGGTGCCATCGTCAACATGGCCTCGGTCGCCGGACTTCGGGCCGCTCCCTACAACGCCGCCTACTGCGCCTCGAAGGGTGGGGTGATCATGCTCACCAAGTCGATGGCCATCGAGCTGGCATCCGCCGGCGTGCGGGTCAATGCCGTCTGCCCGGCGTCGGTGGACACGGACTTCCTTCGCAACTTCGCGCTGCCCGAGGGGGCCGACATGGCCCTGCTCACTCGTGGGCGGTCACCCATGGGGCGCATCATCGAGCCCGGCGAGGTGGCCGCCGCTGTGGCCTACCTGGCCTCTGATGATGCCGCCACCGTCAGCGGCACCACTCTGGTCATCGATGGGGCGGCCAGCGCATGACCACCTTCGACCTGGTCATCAGGGGCGGCACCGTGGTGGACGGGTCTGGACTCGGGTCGTATCGGGCCGATGTCGGGGTGATCGGCGGCACCATCGCTGCCGTCGGGCCACTGGGCACCGACCGCGGAACCCGGGAGATCGACGCCGAGGGCCAAGTCGTCACTCCTGGTTTCATCGACGGGCACACCCACCTCGACGCACAGGTCTTCTGGGATCCCACTGGGGCCAGCTCGTGCTGGCACGGCGTGACCACGGCGGTCATGGGTAACTGCGGCTTCACTCTCGCTCCCGTCAATGCCACCGAGCGAGCCCTGGTGGTGCGCAACCTGGAGCGAGCCGAAGATATGGACCCGGCCGTGCTGGCTGCCGGCATCGAGTGGGGGTTCGAGACCTTCCGTGAGTACCTCGACGTGGTCGATGCCCTGCCCACGGCCATCAACCTGGCCGCCAACCTGGGCCACTCCGCCCTGCGGACCTGGGCCATGGGCGAGCGGGCCTTCACCGAGCAGGCCACGGAAGATGACTTGACCCTGATGCGGGGCCAGCTGGCCGACGCGCTGACGGCCGGCGCCATCGGCTTCACCACATCGCGCATCGCCCATCATCAGACCTCCGACGACCGCCCCGTGGCATCGAGGATCGCCTCGTGGGACGAGGTGGTCGCCCTGGTCGGCGTCATGTCCGACCTGGGCACCGGCATCTTCGAGGGAGCCGATGGCGGCATGATGGCCCCGGATCCCGAGGTCCGCGAGCGAGCGCTGGCCCGGCTGTCCGACCTGGCCGCCACCAGCCGTGTCCCCATCACCTTTGGCTTGATGGCCACCGCCTCAGCCGGACGGTTGCTCGACTTCCTCGACGAGGCGGCCGTCGCCGGGGGCCGGGTCATCGCCCAGACCCACTGCCGCGGGATCTCGGTGCTGCTGTCGCTCGAGACCCGGCTCCCCTTCGATCTGCTTCCGGCGTGGGGCCCGCTGCGGGCCCGCCCCGTGGCCGAACAGCTCGCCGTGCTGGGCGATCCCGAGGCTCGGCGCCCGTATGTGGATGCCGCGGTGGCCGGCGACTACTCGGCCTACACCGGGCTCGGCGCCCAGGCCCGCCCACCGGACTTCGACGGAATCCGCGTCTACCGCCAGGGGCTGCCTCCCAACCCGACGGTGTCCGAGGTGGCCCGAAGCCGAGGTGTGCATCCTGCAGAAGCCATGATCGACCTCTGTGTAGCCTCGGGCGGCACCCAGCTGTTCATCCAACCGAGCCTGTACGGCCAGGACGAAGAAGTGCTGCTGCGGGCGCTGCGGCACCCCCGGGCAGTCATGACCTTTTCCGACTCGGGCGCTCACGTCAGCCAGATCGCTGACTCGTCGATCCACACCCACCTGCTCGGCTACTGGGTCAGGGACCGCCAGGAGTTCACCTTGGAAGAGGCGGTGCGCATGCTCACCCTGGCTCCGGCGATGGCCTGGGGCTTCCACGACCGAGGACTGATCCGCCCCGGACTCGCCGCCGACCTCAACGTCTTCGACCCCCTGACGGTAGGTCCGGATGTGCCTCGTCTGGTCCACGACCTGCCAGCTGGCGGCGCCCGCCTCGAGCAGCGGTCCGTGGGGTTTGCCGCCACCGTGGTCAACGGCACCGTGACCATCGAGGGCGGTGCATCCACCGGCGAGGTGCCGGGCCGTCTGCTGCGCCGGCCTCTTCCTTGAGCTCACAGACTTACGGCCCGGTCGGTGCGCTAGCGGTTCGCCCTCAACGCATCCACAAGGTGGTGGCCGACCGCTGGGCGATCACCCACCGGCCATCGAGGACCACTAGGTCGTCGAGGTAGCGGATACCCAGAGTGAGATCACCCTGATCGGCAGCCGGGTCTCCTAGTTGGAAGACCACCGCGTAGGTGTCAGCCCGAGCCAAGGCGAGGGCCTCGGTTTCGGCCGCTTCCGCTAGGTCGAGGAGCGGGTCAGCCAGCAGGTGCATGCTGTTCGCAAAGACCCTTGGCCCGGACATGGTGGCCAACCAGGCCGCGAGGTCGAGCGGACCCCGGGCCCCGGTGATCACTGCGTCAGGGTGGAAGCAGCCGGACAGCGCGTCAAGGTCTCGTCGGTCTGCTGCACGGGCGTAGCGCTGGAGCAGGTTGCGGATCTCGTCACCGGGCGTCACAGCACCGCCACTGGGTTGACCGGAGAGCCCGTGCCCTTGACCAGTCGGAGCGGACCCATGGTGAAGAGGAACTCCCATCGACCGAGGGCGGCGCACCGCTCGGCCAACTGCGCCATCTTGACGTTGTCGATCAGGGGCAGGCCCATGGCCACGATGGCGATCTGGTGGATGGGGAAGGGCCACTGGCCGGTTCCGGCAAACGGGATCGGGTCCGAGATCCCGTCGCTGCCAAGCACCGCCACCTCACGTTCGTGCAGCCACGTCAGGCAGTCGGGGTGCAGGCCGGCGAACCCGTCGAACCCCCGCTTCTCCTTGCGGCGGGCCTCACGGCCCCACGCGATGAGCACGATGTCG
>CAININ010000095.1 GCA_903849265.1 uncultured Acidimicrobiaceae bacterium | reverse complement strand
TGGGGGGCGGCTGTTGCTCGGCGGGCAGCGGACGTGGCGGTCGGGGCCATCAGGCGACCTCACCGGGGTTGCTGACCGACTTCGAGGTGGGCGGGAGCCGTTCGATGACACGCAGCCGGGCCGCTTCGGACCGCCGGTTACGGGCGACCTCGTCGTCCGACGGCCGGCGAGAGCCCCGGTTGACCAGACGGTACTGAGGGTCGGCCCCGCACACGCACGGAAGAGCAGGCGGGCAGTGGCAGTCGTCGGTGACTGCGCTGTTGAACGTCGTCTTGACCATGCGGTCTTCACCGGAGTGGTACGAGATCACGACGCACCGCCCGCCAGGCCGAAGGAGGCCCAGGGCGGCGTCGAGTCCGGTGTGGAGCTGGTCGAGTTCCTCGTTCACGGCGATACGGATGGCCTGGAAGACGCGGCGGGCCGGGTGCCCTCCAGTGCGCCTGGTGGCAGCCGGAATGGCCTCACGGACGATGTCGGCGAGCTCGCCAGTTGTCGTGATTGGCCGTGCCGCGATGATCGCCCGAGCGATTCGACGGGCGAAGCGGGTCTCTCCATTGTCGGCGAACAGCTCGACGAGTGTGTCCTCGTCGGACTCGTTCACCACATCGGCCCCGGTGCGTCCCACGGTCGGGTCCATCCGCATGTCGAGCGGTGCATCTCGCCGGTAGGAGAAGCCGCGCTCGGCCACATCGAGCTGAGGCGAGCTCACTCCAAGATCGAACAGGACCCCGGTCAGGCCCCGCTGATCTTCCGGAATCCCGAGCTGGTCCTGCACCTCACGGACAACAGCACCCAGCGAGTCGAAACGCGCCCGGCGGATGATCGCCCGATCGCCGTAGGCCGCGAGTTCGGCCGTGGCAGCTGCCACAGCGACCGGGTCCCGGTCGATCCCGAGAAGTCGGATCGCGGGGTTTGCCTCGAGCAGCGCACGCCCGTGCCCTGCGCCGCCAAGGGTGGCGTCGAGCACCAGGCCGGCGGGAACGCCGGACAGTAGGTCGATGACCTCGGTCGCCATGACCGGTTCGTGGGGGAAGGCCTCGCTCATCCGCAGTCCCTCGGCCGACACGGCTCGCGCGGGCGGAGGACCGCGACGATCCAGCTGGGAGGAGGCGGAGGAAGAATCTCCCGGCTCTCCGGTCGAGGGACTGCGCATGGGCCAGACACGTTCGATGTGCACGTCGTGCCGAGACACTGCCGCCAGGCCCGACTGGAGAGGCGTGGGTCGGGGCAGTGCCGCGGGGTGGCCCACGCGTTCGGCCAACTGCGCCGGGGAGAGCATGAGCGAAGAGGTCGTGATCCGACGCAGGGCGATACTCCCCTCCCTTGAGGGCGAGGCGGACGATGCGGTGTCACCGGACGCCGGGTCACCGGCAGGGTAGTCACCGGCCGGCGCTTCGGCGAGATCGGCGACGGCGGTGAGTTGCGCCGACCCCCTGTGGGGACGACGGATGACCGAGATGCGCCGATCGTGGTCGATCGAGCCGTGGCGTACGAGGTGGAGGCGCATCGCGTCACTCAGCCGTCGTCGCCCATGGTCAGACGAGCTTCCTCGGGGAGGACCTTCTCGTCCCACGTCTGGCGATCCCACAACTCGACCCGGTCGATCGCTCCGAGCACCAGCACGTCCGATGTCAGCCCGGCGTACTCGCGCAGTCGCGAAGGGAGCGCCATCCGGCCTTGCTTGTCGATCTCGAGCTCGTGCGATGTGGAGGCCCAGAGACGGACGAGGTTGCGGTCGCTCCGGCTCGAGCTCGCCCGCTCCATCATGGCGTCCATCTGCAGTTCGAACTGGTCCGGGGTCCACAGCGACAGGCAGCCGTCCTGCTCGGGAGCGAGGAATCCGCCGCCCTCGAAGTGGGTACGGAACTTCGCCGGCAGGATCACCCTTCCCTTGTCGTCGAGCGAGTGCTCGTGTCTGCCGAAGAACCGTGCCACTGGACCTTGCTCCCACAACGCTCCCCGCAGTGCCCGGAAACCGACTGTTTCGGTTCCCTCCCTTTCACACCACTTGGCTCCACCATATTCCCCAATCCCCCACTCGTCAACCATCTGGAACCATTGCGCGCCAAAGATCAACGGCGGGCAGCGCTGGCAGATCTGACGTGTGATCCCGGCGGAACGATCCGGACCGCGCTCGGCACCCTGCGGGCCGGCGTCCCGGCAGCTGTCACGGCTGTCCGGCCGACGTGCGGGTCCCCCGCAGGTCGGCCGACTGCGGCAGGAACTACGAGGCGGACGTCCTCCACGAAGTCTGGATTCCGATCGCCTCCGTGGCCTGGTTCCCCTCGGCCCACCCAGTCCGCCAGGTCCGCCCAGCCCGCCCAGGTCCGCCAGGTCGAGGACCGGAGCGACACTTGTTGCTGGCTATGCGGTCGGGCAGCCCATCCCGTGGAGCATCAGTTCCTCGGTCCCCGCGCCACACATTGGCTGGTGCGAAGGGTTGTAGCGGTCCGCTGGGAGCAGCAGGCCTTCCTAGCGGTCCGTGTCGCCAGGCGTGGAGTGAGGTGGAGGGATTCGGACCGCACCGTCGGGCAGCCCTTCGAGGAATGCCTGCGTGACCATCTCTGCCGTAGGAAGTGTTCCGCCGCCGATGACGTCGGCCCTGGTGTCAGCGCCGACCGCCCCTTTGCCGATCGACCCAGTGCCGACCGCCCACGACCGTTGCGCCACCTCGTCGGCCACCCCGGTGACCGCAGCAGCCAAGTCGCCAGAGGCGGCCGTCCGCTCCTCCTCCGACAGAGCCAGCGCACCGAGGAGCACCTCGGCATCCCAATGCAGGACACATGCACTGTGGAACCAAGAGCCTGCTCGGGTCCGGCGCTGCGACAGGCCCACGACCTTGCGTCCGCCGATCGTCACCTCCCCGGAACTCACCCCGCCGAAGCAGACCAACGTCGCCCAGCGTGTAGATGGCCCAGGGCCCGCTCCCTGCACCGCGAGCTCTCGAAGACCCATCCGGTCGAGTGCCGCCACCCATGTGGCTCCCAGCCAGTCAAAGGCCCGGGTGACGTCGCTGTCCCACAGTTCATCCCCCGCAGGCACCCACACATCGAGCCACACCGGGTCGTCCGGGGATACGAAGACCGCCCCCCCGCCAGAGCGCCGGCGGACGACGTCCACGGTCAGTGCTGCCCGAGGATCGACCGCGGCAGAAGGCTGCGTGGAACCGAGGACGACCGCCGAGGCGGTCGGGCGACAGCGAGCCACCGCCCGAGTCTTCGGGTCCGCCTCGACGGACGGCCAGGAGGCATGGAGGGCGGCGGCCGACGCCGTGCGCTCCTCGACGCGCCAGCGGCCCCGTTCTGACTCTTGGCGGACCGGGCCGTCTGGCACACGCCCAGTCTGGCACTCTCGTGATCCGACCCGGTCAGACGCGGTCATGACTGGGTGTGTCGGCGCTGCCTACCCGCTGACGGGTGGGTCGTGGTGGGATCAGGCGCTCTTCTTGCGACGACTGATCACATCGGAGCCGAGGTAGTCGATCCAGTCGTCACTCGTGCTTCCGCACAGGGCCAGCAGCTGAACGCGGTGCCGGGGGGCGATCGGTGTCGACCGGAGCACCATGCCTGCCTCATGAGGCAAGCGGTCCTCCTTGCGGGTGTTGCAGGGTCGACAGGCGGCCACCACGTTCTCCCATGTGTGCGGGCCGCCCTTGCTGCGAGGGATGACGTGGTCGAGGTTCTCTGCAGATGCCCCGCAGTACTGACACGTGCTGGCGTCCCGGGCGAAGACCGTGCGCCGGTTGACCGCCACCCGGTAGTCGCGTGGGACCTTCACGTAGCGGACCAGACGGACGACCGACGGTTCGGGGACGCTGACCCTCTCCGCCCGAAACACCCGCTCGGTGGCATGGACCAACTCTGCTCTGGTGTCGAGCACCAGGAGTAGTGCACGACGAGCCGACACGATGCCGAGCGGTTCGTAGGTTGCATTCAGGACCAATGCCCGCCGCATGGGCGATAGCGGAGACCCGGGTGAAGCGGTCCCGTCGGTAGCGGACGGGACGGGCGTCGCCGTCTTGCCACGAGGCAGGGACGGGCGCACCATCGATCCAGGGCTACCGGTGCCCGTCCGGGCGTCGAGGTGTCGATACCGCCGTAGCTCGGCACCATTCGAGGAATGAGACAACGTCGGCCCGGTTTGGGACGGCGTCGGCGCGGCCGTATGCGGTCACCATCCGGAACTCCCACAGACGCCGGTCGGGAAGCGGCAGGTGCGGCGAAGAACGCCACCACAGTTGCGGTGTCATTCGCCGGAGCTCGACCAGCGCGGTCCACCAGAGGTCGGGACGGACCAGTACGGCAGCCGTCAGGGCGAAGACGGCGCTGGTGCGGTAGGGGGAAGGAGTGCTCATCGGTCTCCATCCTCCACCATGACGCCACGGGAGTGGGCCACGGCGGCGGCTCCCACCAACGGCCCATCAGCTCCGAGGCCTCCAGGGAGGATGCGGGTCGGCCGCGCGAACGTCAGACCGCACCGACTCCCGATCTCCACCTGAGCAGCATCGAAGAAGTCGTCCCCGAACCCGAGAGCGACCGAGCCGGCCACGACAGCGAGCTGCAGGTCGAGCAGATTGGCAACGGAGGCGACCGCACGTCCGACCAACGTCCCGCATCTGCGGCGCATGGCCAGATCGGCCTCGGCAGCCGGGCGACCGATCATCCCCGCGATCGCCGTCCCCGAGGCCTCGGCCTCCAGGCAACCCCGACCGCCGCAAACACACGGTCGGCCGTCAGGCTCGACGATGACATGTCCGATGTGCCCGGCATTCCCACCGGCACCGTCGAGCAGGCGGCCATCGAGCACCACTCCCCCGCCGACTCCGGTCGATACCACCATGGCCAGATAGTTCCTGCAGCCGGTGGCTGCACCACGCCACCCTTCGCCCAGCGCGAGCGCCTTGGCGTCGTTGTCCACCGATACGTCGAGACCGGTGCGCTCGATGAGCCGCGCCCGCAAGGGGAACTCTCGCCACCCAGGAATGTTGAGCGGGGAGACGGTGGTGCCCCCCGTCTCCATCGGGCCCCCACATCCGACCCCGCATGCCGTCGGAGGCACCGGCGATCGTTCCAGTACGTCGACGATGATGCGCCCGAGCGCCTCGAAGAGCAGCTCTGGATCATCTGATGCCGGGGTGGCGGTCCGGGCTCGCGCCAGGATGACACCATCGGCATCCACGACACCGACCTCCATCTTGGTGCCACCGATATCGATGGCCAGGACCGCTGAGGTCACCGAACCGCTCGATCGAGCTGGCTGGATGGGAGTCGTCGGCACCGTCTCGCGAGCCGACAGGCCATCAGCCCGCATCGGGCCGACGTCGCCTGCCGGAGATTCAGTCGTCTCGGTGAAAACGACCACGGATCCAGTCACGGGGATCGTGGACCGGATTGTTGATGCTGCGAGTGTGGAGCGAACGGGAGATGTCATCGATCCCGGCCTTGCCCATCCGGCGGGCGTTATTGGCGAAGACCACCCCGGAAAGGAACATCACCACGACGCCGATGAATCCCAGGACCAGGCTGGTGGCGAAGGTGAAGAACATGAAGACAAGGGCGATCACGAATACGAGTGCGGACCAGATGCAGTACCGACCGGCATGCCGATACACCGTCTCGGAGCGGACGCGCTCTGCAAAGTCCGGGTCCTCTTGATAGAGCGACTGCTCCAACTCGTGCAGTATCCGTTGTTCGTGCTCAGAGAGCGGCACTATCTCGTCCCCTCCACCAGTTCTCACCATCGGCGGCCACAGGCACCATCCTCGCGCAACCCGACGGGTTGCGCACGGCACCCGGTGACCCCGGAGCGATCGGATCTTCAACTAGGTCAAGCACCACGATCATGCTACAGGTTGTCGGCCGGTTTCCTTCAGGCCTACACCCCATCAGCCACATCCACCGGCGGGGACGAGTCATCGGGCGATGCCGGCCCCCATTGGGCCTCACCCTTCTTCCGGACCCGCAGTCCGTCCGGAGTGACCAAGGCGGCCGACCCGACCGCTTCGCCTCCATACCGGGCCCGGATGGCGTCGATGGCGTCGGTCACCGATCCCCACGTCTCCTGTAGGCGCTCCGCCGACTGCCCGGCGTCCACGCCTGAAGCACGCATTCCTGCATTCGCACCTGCATTCGCACTGGCACGCGAGTCGGATGGGCTGACGACCAGGACGTCTGTCGCCCCGACAGGCCTCTTCCTTCCACTGGACGCAGGGTCGCCGTTGCCCGGGGGGTCCAGATCGAGCCGCAGCTGTGTGCCCCCGCCGGGTTCGGCCAACCCAGAGAGGCTCACCCCGAGGAGCCGGACTCCTTTGGAGAGGTCCACCGCATGGAGCAGAGCGGCGGCCACCGAACCGATCGCAGGGGTGGCATCGACCGGGCCATCGAGCGTGTGGGACCGGGTGATCTGGGTGAAATCGCCGAAACGGAGTTTCACCGTGATGGTCCGTGCCGTCCGGTTCGCCTTCCGGAGGGCCGTCGCCGACGCATCGACCATGCGATGGAGTCGATGCTGCAGGTCGTCGCTGTCCCAAAGATCACGGGCAAAGGTCTCCTCGTGTCCGATCGACTTGGCCTCCTGCACCGGCACCACCGGACGGTCGTCGATACCTCTCGACAGCTCCGACAGATGCCGACCGGCTGCAACTCCCAGATAACGCTCGAGCGCATCGGGCGAGATCTCGGCGAGCTCCCCGATGGTCGTCACGCCGAGGGCCAGGAGTCGCTTTTCGGTCACCGGACCGATGCCCCACAGCGCCCGGACAGCCATCGGATGGAGGAAGCCGAGTTCGTCGCCAGCATCTATTTCGACAACACCTGGGCCCGGCTCAATGCCCGTCCGCGACGCTCGCGGCTTGGCCGCCTTGGAGGCCAGCTTGGCGATGAGCTTGGATCGGCCGACTCCGACCGAGCAGCGCAGCCCCATCTCCTCGAACACGCGGCGTCGGATGGTGCGCCCCATGCCGGCCCCGTCCCCGAGAAGGCGTACCGCTCCGGTTACATCAAGGAACGCCTCGTCGAGTGAGATCCCCTCGACCAGGGGAGTGAACACCGAAAAGATGGCATGGAGCCTTTGGCTTTCTTCCACATACCGGTGGAACCTGCCGTCGAGGAACACCGCGTCGGGGCACATCCGCCGAGCCACCGAGGACGCCATGGCCGAGTGCACGCCGAACATCCGGGCCTCGTAGGTGCACGCGGCCACGACGCCGCGTCCCCCACTGCCACCAACGATGACCGGCTTTCCGACGAGGCTCGGGTCGTCGAGTACCTCGACAGATGCAAAAAAGGCGTCCATGTCCACATGGAGGATCACCCGATCGACAGGTGCAGCCTCCGGCGCGTCTGCCCCGGGAGTAACAGCGAAGGGATCCGGCACATGGCTCACCCCCCGAGGCGCAGTCTCCGAAATCCCTCGGCGCATGGGACCCCGGCACGTCGCCCCGCATCTTCAGCGGCCAATCGCATCGCGGTAGCCGCCCAGTCGCCGCCGTCAGGAAACTGGCTCCCATGACATCCGACCGCCTCCCCCTTGACGCTGATCGTCGTCGTGATGTCCACCCACACGTCGGGTTCCAGAGTTCCCGACATCAAGACGGTGGAGACCTGGTGGGCCGGCCCGGCATCCGGAAAGTAGAGCGGCATGGCTGCCGCTGGGGCGACGGCGTCGAGCACCGCCATTCCCGTGATCCGGTGATCGCGATGATTGAAGTAGTCCTGTCCGAAAAACAGTGCCGTCGGGTCTGGGCAGAGCACTACATCTGGTCGCAGGCGCCTGATGGCGCCGACGAGCGACTCCCTGAACCACGGCTCGTCTTCGAGCTCGCCGTCAGGAAGCCCCAGGAACACCTGACCGGTCAGTCCGAGCACTGCACCAGCTGCAACCGACTCGTCGACCCGACGCGCTACCAGCTCCTTCGACTCGACCGCTGTGTCCGCCGTCCCCTTTCCTCCGTCCGTGCAGATCAAGGAGTGCACGTCGCAGCCGGCGGCAGCCCATGCCGCCAGTGTCCCGCCGCACGACACGTCTGGATCGTCGGGGTGCGCATAGATGGCAAGGGCACGTCGCGGCGTTTCGTTCAGGAGCTCGGACACCAGTCAGCCTTCTGGTTGTTTCGGGGCCGTGGTCTTCGTCAGGAGACCAACTTCACGACGAAAGTCGTCGACTCCCTCGAACCCTTTGTAGACGCTGGCGAACCGGAGATAGGCCACTTCGTCGACCACGCGGAGATGCTCGAGGACGGCCAGACCGACCTGCTCCGAGGTCGCTTCCCATCCCTCTTCTCGCAGTTCGTCCTCCACCTCGCGGGCTACAACCTCGAGTTGGCTCTCGGTCACCGGGCGGTTCTTGGTGGCCGAACGGAGCCCGTCGATCAGTTTGACGGGATCGAACGGCTGCCTGGCGCCTGATCGTTTGACCACGATCAAGGGAATCTCGTCGATCCGCTCGAAGGTGGTGTATCGATGGCCGCATCCCGAGCACTCCCGTCGGCGTCTGATCGCGGCGCCATCTTCGGCAAGTCTCGAATCCACGACACGGTCGTCGTCGGCCAGACACCAGGGACAACGCACATAGAGAAGGCTAGTGCCCATCCGCACTCCCTCAAGTAGCACGAGGGCCAACAAGCGATCCTTCCTCGGCGACCGGGATCGAGGCTGCCCTCTCGCTCCGAATCCCGAATCCCTCCTGCCGACTTCCGCTGGGTCCCCGTTCGGGTGGCGAACCCGGATCTGGACCTGCTTCAGATCCTGGATCTGATGCCGGTCCCTATTCAGGGGAGAGTGATCTGCTCACCCGGGATCACCGAGTACGTGCCCAGTTCGGATGCCAACTGCGAGACGATCGGGCGGGGATCGCCCGAAGGGTCCATCCGCTGGGCGATCGACCACAAGGAGTCACCCGCCTGCACCGTGTACGAGGCGGGATGGCCTTGGGCCGCCAAGGCGGATTCGGTGGAGTGGGAGGTGCCACCGAATCCGCCCAGCGGAAGTGCGAGGAGGGCTGCGGCCAGGCCCATCATCGCAAGAAGTGCCCGCCGGCGGCGGACCTCAGAGGAAACCCGGCGACGCGGCGGGCGGACTTGGCGGACCGCTGCCGTGGTGTCCGGCTCCGCCTGTGGCCGGAGGCGGGGGGACCGGTGGGTCGGCGCCTGAACCAGTCGAAGCTCAGGTCGGCC
>CAININ010000094.1 GCA_903849265.1 uncultured Acidimicrobiaceae bacterium | reverse complement strand
GACGGGTCCGCAGCTCGGGTGCTCGACGAGTTCGTCCGGGTCACCTGTGAGGCATCAGCTTCCGGCTCGGCGACGACCCTCTGAACAGACAGGCAGGGTCTATGACTCTGTGGGCTCGACCTGGAACGGTCGCAGCTCAACAGGACGGCGACACGCAACCGACCCCTCGGCCGCCCACGCTCGGGCAGTTTCGAGATCCGGAGCGTCAACGATCCACATTCCGCTGAGGAAGACCGGTACGGCAGCCAACGGTCCGTCGCTCGCCTCGGTTCGGCCGTCGATCTGTCGGAAGACCTCGGCTGATTCCGGCGGCTGCAGGCCACCGGCGAACACCCAGCCCCCGGCTGTCCGAACTCGGTCATTGAACGCGCTGACGTCAGCGAACATCTGCTCCATGACCTCGGAAGGAGGCGGCTCTTCGCCATCAACGCCGTGTACAGCAAGGAGGTACTGCGCCATTCGGGGACTCCTATTGTTCAGGCCATCTTGTCTTCATCAACATTGTGCACCGTGGGTCCGAGTTCTGAGATTGCCAGCGAGGTGAGCACCCCGCACAGTTCGGCCAATCCGGGGATGCGGTCGGCTGGCATATACATGCCGTCGGAGCCTTCGGATTCCAAGATCCGGCACTTGTCGGCGTTCGCCCGCAGCCACTGGGCCACGATGATCCGCTCGTTGTCATGTCCGTCGGCGTTGACTGCGAACGCCGGATCAAGGACGCCTTCTGTCCCATCGAGCTGGTCGAAGAGTGATCCCGTCTCTTGCAGCAGCCCGCCGTCGAGCTCGATGGTCCCTTCGCCGTCGATGAGCAGCACGACCCTGCCGGCCCGCTTGAGCGACTCGACTCGACGATGGCGGCCGAGCAGCCGACGGAGTTGCTCCGCTTCGTCGCGAACCTTCGCTGCGTCCTCGTAGCGCTGGGCCCGGGCCAGGGCCGACACCTTGGTGGCGAACGGCGTCAGGAGCTCGATGGGATCCTGCTCGAGGTCAACGGCGGTCCAGGTGGGGCGACGGCCCCGGCGGCGCGGGCGGGTCGCCTTCGCCACCGCTCCCTCAGGACCGGCGGGGACCCCGCCAACCGATGTGCCCACACCCGGGACCTGGTCCTGCGCGACGATGGCCGGGTCAGTCCGCTTCAGCTTGCCCTGCTGGTTGAACGGGGGCGCCCAGGATCGGATCAGTCGGCCCTCGAGCACGCTGGCGGTCAGCGGTCCCGGGCACACCCGGTGATGGACGGCATCCATCTGGCGCAGCAGTCGGCCGATCTTGTTGCGGGTGTCTCCCGAAAAGTAGGAGCGGACCCGGCTGTGGAGGTCGGTGGCCTTGCCGACGTAGAGGACGTTGCCGGCGGCATCGGTGAACCAGTAGACGCCGGGCCGGTGGGGGAGCCGGATGGTCAGCCGGAGCTTCGCGGACTGAGGGTGCCCGATCATCTTGGGCAGGTCGAGCAGTTCTTCCAGTCCCACGATCCCGAAGGATCCCGCTCGTTCCAGCAGCGCATGGAGCAGGTCGCCGGTGGCCAGGACGTCGGTGAGCGCCCGGTGAGAGGGCTGGTGGGGGAGGTGGAGTGTGGCCGCCAAGGTGCCGAGCTTGCAGTTGGGGACCATGTCACGGACCAGACGCCTGGCCAGGGCGAGGGTGTCGACGGTGGCGTTGGCCAGGCGGTCCCTGCCGGTCGATTCGAGCGCGTGGTTGAGGAAGGAGAGGTCGAATCGGACGTTGTGCCCCACGACCACCGACCCACCGAGGAACTCGAGGAACGACGGGAGCATCTCGCCGGACCGCGGGGCGTCCGCCACCATGGCATCGCTGATGCCGGTCAGCGCCGTGATGAACGGCGGGATCCGCTCGTCGGGTCGAACGAAGGTCTGGTACGTCCCGAGCAGCTCGCCCCCTCGGTAGCGGGCCGCCGCCACCTCGGTGAGCGAGGCGGTGGCCGGAGAGCCCCCGGTGGTCTCGACGTCGAGGACCACGAACGTGACCTGGCTGAGCGGGGTGCCGAGGTCGTCGAAGGACCGTTGGACGGCGAGTGCCATTGTTCCACTGTAGCGAACGGGTGTTCGTCATGGAGCGACGGAGGGGCCCGGCGGCGCGACTACCGTTATCAAGGTGACCACCGACTCGACTGCCACCACGAGCGGCCCCGCCGCCACAGACGTCGTCCGCTACCGCTGTGCCGCCTGCGGGAACCTCACCCGGTTCAATGTGGTGACCTCGCGGCGCACCCGCGCGTTCCACCACTTTTCGGTGGGCGGGGACCTGACGATCGAGGACGTCGAAGTGCTCGACGAGTCCGTCGACGAGGTGTCGTGCCGCTGGTGCGGAAACGGCAACGCCGTCGAGGTCCTGGAGTCGGGCGCGTCCGACCCCGCCTGACGAGTTCGGACGCCAGGAAACGCAAGATGTTTCGGCTGCTGACTCTTGTGCCGGCACTGCGCCCATGACCGATGGTGGGGGGCCGGCGTCCAATCCGCTTTCCGACCCCGAGTTCGTGGCCGGACTTCGGGCCGTTCCGTCAGGGTTGGCCGATGAATCCCCATCCTGGGAGGCCAGTGATCTGACCGGGACCCGCCCGGACGGGACGTCGGTGACGGTGGGGCTGGACTCGGTCGACCGACCGCTGCTCTTGGTCTTCCTGTCGCTCGACTGCGACGGCTGTGACACGTTCTGGTCGGGCCTGTCAGAGGGTTCCGACCCGGTGCTGGGGGACGTGGAGACCGTGGTGGTGACCAAGGGTCCGGATCGGGTGTCTGTCGACGAGGTTGCTGCACTTGCACGGCGCATGCCCCGCACCACAGTGGTCATGGGTGACGCGGCCTGGACGGACTACCGGGTCACGGGCTATCCGTTCCTCGTGGTCGTGGACCCTGCTTCGCGTCGCATCCTTGCCGAAGCGGTCGGCTTCGGATGGTCGGACGTGGCGGCGACCATAGGGGCGGGGCTTCACTAGGATCCTCAACGCCGCCGAGCCTGTGCCGGTCGATCGGCAGACTGGAGACTCGACCCATGTCGTCCTATGCGGACATCACCACAGAGGACCCGAACGCGCTCAAGCGCTGGCTGCAGAACCGCAGGCTCGACGACGCGCTCTGGTGTGCGACGACGCGGCTCGGCGCCACTTTTGCCGGTCTCGCGCTCGACTTCGGCGGGGGAGACGGGGCGCTGTGTCAGCGGTTCCTGACTCGGTTTCCGGCGGCCTCCGCGGTGACATTCGATCCGAGCTCGACGATGCAGCAGCAGGCGATCGGCGGGTCTGAGGGCTCGTCAGTCGAGGTCACGGGCTCAACGGAACGCATCGAATCAGGCAGCGTCGACCTGGTGATGTGCTGCGAGGTGTTCGAACACCTCCCTGTCCCTCAGATCGACGAGGCCCTTACCGAGATCTCCCGCCTGCTGACCGAGTCGGGGACCCTGGTGCTCGGCATTCCCAACGAGCTCTACCTGATGGCGCTGTCTAAAGGGATGTTCCGGATGATGCGGCGCAAGGGCCAGTACGACGCCCGGTGGGACACGATCCTGCCAGCTGCGAAGGGGCATCCGAGAACTGACCGCCCGGTGCTCGACATCGATGGCCATCCGTTCATCTACCCGCACACGGGCTTCGACTACCGGACGACGCTGGCCGATCTGCAACGCCATGAGTTCAAGGTGGTGTCCACTCATGGGAGTCCGATCCGACGAGGGCCTCGGTTCGTGCAGTCGGAGCTGTACCTGGTGTGCGTGAAGGATTCCTTGCGGTAGCACGGCCGCCCCGGCCGGTCGCTGGTAGCCCTGGCTGGGTGAGTGGTCGTGCTGGACGCTCAGATCCCGCCGATACCTTTGCCCACGAGGATGGCGCCGAAGATCAGGTAGAGGACCGCCATCATCGCCGCGTTGTTCCGGTTGAGCCATGCCTCCCAACCGGTGACCACTTCCTCACCCCGGTCCCCTAGGACGAGCATGGCGACGATCGGCGTGGCGACTCCCAGTGAGGCGATGACCGTGTAGATCAACACGGTGACGACCGTCTGTCCGGTACTCAGGCCGGCCGATGTGATGATGACGGCTGACGCCACTCCCACGGCGATGTTCTTCGGATTGACGGCGCCGATAGTGACGCCTGTGCCAAGAGACTTCACCGGACCGAATCCAGCGATTCCGTCCATCCACTTCGGCATCGGAGCGGTCTCCCCGGGGGACGGCCGGGACCGGAACTTATGCACAGCCGCCACCAAGAGGAACAGCCCGAGTGCCAGCAGCAGTCCCGATGCTCCTCTGGATCGCTGAGGGTCAGTGGACAGGTCGGCCGCTCCGACGATCGCAGTGGAAACCGCAAGGACGGCCGCCACTCCAACGACGAAACCGACCAGGTAGCACAAGGCATCCAGGATCGGTCGCTTGGAGAACAGCAGGAGGATGGCTGCCACGATGTTGATGGGCGAAACTGTCACGACGATGGCGAGGGGCAGGATTTCGCCGATCACGGTTCTCATCGCTGGTTCATCTCGCACATAGTCTTCTTCAAGTTAGCGGTCGGCGGACAGAGTGGATGGGGTGCCGTCCCGCTTCTTGCCACCAGCGGACAACTCCTGGAATGTC
>CAININ010000093.1 GCA_903849265.1 uncultured Acidimicrobiaceae bacterium | reverse complement strand
CGCTACTTCGTTCCCCCGATGCAGCGTGCAACACCCGGAACCCTGATAGTCCCGTCACGCTCGAACGCGCTGACCTCCGCAATCGCCCGTGCTCGAATGCGCGCTCGTGCTGATTCGTCCACCTGCTGCAGGGCCGCAACTGCGAGCGACACATGCTCGCTGATCATCTCCCAGTACTGCTCGGCCGATCGCGTCACGAGTTCGACGTCGACGTCCCACTCGGCAACGTCATGTAGACCCGCTTCTTGATACAACGCAGCAACGGATCCCGGGGCCGCGCAACGAAACATGTTCGGCCCGTCCGGGTCCGGTGGCACCACCACTGCCTCGGTGGCAATGGCCTGCATGGCGATCGCCGTCCATGGGTTTTGACCGGGCTTGACCCACACCGAGGAACAGAGCCGTCCGCCTGGCCGGAGAACGCGCACGAACTCGGCCGTCGCCTTGGCCATGTCGGGAAAGAACATGTACCCGAAACGCACCGACACGCTGTCGAATACGGCGTCATCGAACGGCAGTTCGTCGGCGCTGCACACCGTCGTCTCAACGTTGGTGACCCCTTGTGCCCTGGCTCGTCGTGTGGCGATGCCCAGCATCTCCGGTACGAGGTCCGTGAGGACGACACGTCCCTGCGGCGCCAGTCGCGCAATGCTCAACCCCGGCTCACCCGTGCCCGAAGCAATGTCGAGATGCTGCTGACCTTCCGCTAGGTCGAGGTGCTCGACCATGGCAGCGCAGACCGGGGCCAACTGTTCCACGATGACCGAGTCCCACTTCTCCCAGCTCGTAGACAGTCCGGCCCACGTCACGCGCTGTCCGTCCCGGATCTCATCGGCGCGGGCAGGGCGGTCAGGCTGCGGCACGGGGGCATCCATCTCGATGCCCTGAGGGTAGCCCGCGGTGCAGATGAGAGCACTCTCGCCCAACGGACACGACCGACCGGACAGCCCCTGCGGAACAGGGCACCCCGATCGGGCAAGCGACGTCCCAGGCCACCCGTGGATCACCTCTGGGTCACACCTCGGCGACCGCCGGCGCCAACCGTCGCCACTCGTCCATCGGCACCTTACCGAGGTCAGTCCCGAGCACCTGCAGAAGCACGTGGTCGGCACCGGCATCGAGGTGCTCGCGCACCCGGGCTGCAATCACGGCCTCGTCGCCCTGCACCACCAAGGCGTCGGCCAGCCGATCGGAACCGCCCTTGATGAAGTCGTCTTCCGTGAAGCCCTGACGCAGCCAGTTGTTCCGATAGTTGGGCAGCCCGGTGTAGATGGTCAGATGGTCGTGCGCCCGCCGCAGGCTTTCGTCGCGGTCCTGGTCGAGCACGACCGCCTGCTCGACCACCAAGAGCGGCTCGGGCCCGAGGGTCGCCCGGGCCGACGCGGTGTGGACTGGCGTCACCAGGTACGGGTGGGCGCCGGCGGTCCGGTCCCGGGCAAGTCCGAGCATCTTCGGACCCAATGCTGCCAGCACGATCGGAGGCCGGACGCTGTCCGCTCCGAAGTAGGGCGCCGCGTCGAGCGCATCGAGGTAGTCGCTCATGGCCTGGACCGGAGGCAGGTAGGTCTCCTTGCGGTCCCGCTCGACCAGCGGCTTGTGACTGACTCCCAGCCCGGCCACGAACCGCCCCGGGGTGAGCGACTCGAGGAGACGGATCGCACCGTTGGTCGTCATGGCCCCTCGGCCGTAGATGTTGGCGATCCCGGTGCCGACCACCAGGCGCCGCGTGGCAGCCAGCAGCGATTGGGCCGTCGAGAACGCCTCGCGTCCGTATGCCTCGCCGTACCAGAGGGACCCATAGCCGAGCTCGTCGATTTCGGCTGCGGCCTCTTGGGCCTGGGGGCCCGCAAGGGCCTCGAGGGCTCCGGTCCACAGGCCGGTGCGGTTGGAGCGGAGGGCGTCGGCGGCGTTCATGGCGCCCACTGTAGAGCCGACGGAGCTTCCCTCACCTTGCTGGCGAACCTAGTCAGGAATGAACGTTCCGGAACCGATCCGGACCCGGGCACCGATGAACTCCTCGGTGCACACTGAGGCAGCCAGCGTCGCATTATCGCTGAAGGACACGCATCGCCGTCCATCGTCGGTGTCGCACACCGCCACGACCCGGGCCGGGTCCATCCCTTCATAGGTGACCGTGTAGGTGGCCACTGTCCCGAGCCCGTCGTACCCATCGAGCGAGGCGACGGCATCCACCACGCCGGTCACCGACTCGGCCTCGTAGGCCAAGTCGGCCAAGAGCGGCGGGCGGCCATCGGGCTGGCTCGACCAGATCCCCAGGCCTGGCTTGGTCAACAAGCCGCTCACCGTGGTCACCATGGCCAACGAGTCGGGTGCGCCCCGCAGGACCGGCGCGACCCCGGCCACGGACTGCAGGACGTAGTTGTTGAACGGGCCTCCGGCGAAGGCCATGCCCCCGCTGATCGTCGGCGTTCCATTGAGGTCGAGGCCGAGCGCTCGCTGCTGGACCCGCACCGCAGCCGGAAAGCAGCTGTACACCTCGGCCACCTCGACCTCGGCGACCGGTCGACCCAGCCAGGCAGCTGCGGTCTCCCCCATCACTTCCATGGCCGGCCACTCACCGATCCGTTCGCGGCAAAGCAGCGACACGGCGTGGCTCGACTCCAACCCCACCCGGGGGAACACCCACCGGTCGCTCGGTACACCGAAGCGCTCGGCGGCCTCCACCGAGCACAGCACCAAGGCGGCGGCCTGGTTGACCGTCCACTGCGTCGAGTGCCACTTGTTGTACGGGAACGCCAACGGCCGGTTGTCCGACGACGGCGTGGCGATCCACGCTGGCTCGATCATCCGGCCGAAGGCGGCGGCGGGGTTGAGGGAGGCCACGGCCGCGAACCGGGACCACAGGTCAGCGATCTCCTCGCGCTGGTCGGCGATGGTCCGTCCTTCAGCGGCCCGCAGGGCGTTGTCGATCATGGCGTACTGCTGCACCGGGTCCCACAGCTGGTGGGCCACTTCGACGGGCTCGAGCAGCGGGCCGGGGCGTCGGCGGACGACATCAGGGACCGCACCAGGCTGCGCGGTCTCGATGGGAGGGAGCCCCGCCTTCTCTCGGCCACGCACCCACCGCTTGGCCTCGCCACCGACCACGACTGCCACGTCGGAACTGCCCGACAGAATGGCAGCCAGGGCGTCGTTGATCAGGCTCTGCTGAGGGATACCGAGCTCGACCAGGTGAGTGGTCGCCTGCATGGCCCCCACGGCGTCGGCCACCAGCCGGGCCGGGTCGGGGTAGGCCCAGCTGCCCTGGGGCACGGCCACCCGGTCGATGGCCCCGGCCAGCCCACGACCACCGGCATCGGCCAGCGCGGCAACGGTGGCTTCGGCCATTAGCACGCACGCCTCGGCATCGGCCGACGCCGTGCCCACGCCCACCAGGACAGGGGTGCGGGGGTCCAGGGAGCCGCTCACGCCACCACGACGCCTGTTGCCGCTGCTGACGTTCGCCGCTCGCGCAGCATGCGGCCCATCTGCCGCCACGTCACTTCGACCGCACCCAAGGCCACGGCGTCGGCCCGCGCCCGTTCGGGTAGGTCGTAGTGGGAATGGTGGGGCCGCCCCGGCTTGTCTTGGAACCAGGCCCGGCGCATCCCGAGGCGGGCGGCAAAGGCATGGAGCTCAGCGTCGGTGTCGGCCACCAGGTGCGACCAGTGATCATCGACCGGCCCCAGGTGGGCCGGCTGACGCCAGTCATCGAGGTAGACCGTCACCGGGTTCGGGCCCTAGCGATCAGACGACCTGGCCCGGGGCGCCGGACCCGTCGACCACCGGTAGGTCCGCAGCAGCCCAGGCCTGCATCCCTCCGGCAAGATTGCGGACGTCATAGCCGGTGCCACCGAGATGCAGCGCCACGGAGCCCGACCGTCCGCCCGCCCGGCAGATGCAGACGATGGTCCGGTCGGCCGGGAGCTCACCAATACGGTCGACGACCTGGCCCATGGGCAGGTGCACGGCAGCCGGCGCACGGCCGGCGGCCCATTCGTCGTCCTCGCGCACGTCGAGCAAGAGGGCGCCGGCGGACACCAGCCGATCGGCCTCCGCCGGGTCGATGTCGATCACGGTGACGGGTTCAGAGGGCACCTCCTCACGGTAGCGGAGGCCAGACACGGCGACGCGCTCCCCCGTCTTCGCCGGCGTCCTAGCTACCGAGGTCCATGAGTTCGATGCGCACGCCGTCCGGGTCGGTGCAGTAGACGAAGTCGAGCGTTGAGTCGCCGAAGGCGAACGTGGTCCGGGTCTCTCGCACGACCGTGCCGCCCAGCGCCTCGATGGTGGCGGCTGTGCCCTCCACATCACCTACGCGAAGCGACAGATGGGTCAGTCCGAGCATGTTCATGGGGCGCCTCGAACCATCGCCGGTGACCCCGGGAGCATCGAACCCGAGCAGCTCGATCGTCACGCCGTCCCGGGCGATCATCCGCGACCGCAACCGCACCGCGTCGACCTCCATGAGGGCAGCGAACTCCTGCCCCACATCGTGCGAAGCCCCCTCCACGAACCCCAGCCCCTCGCAGTAGAACCGCAGGGACGCGTCGAGATCAGAGACGCAGATGCCGATATGGGAGACAGAGATGCCCGCCTTCGATGCCGACATCCGCAGGTGGCTCCGCTGGCTCAGGCCGGCTCGGCGGCCAGGGTGGCCCCCAGGCGAAGCAGCTGGTCGGTGGCGCCACCGAGGGTCAGCTCGATGTGCTTGGTGTTGAGGAAGAACCGGTGCAGCGGGTACTCCCGGTCGACACCGACGCCCCCGTGGAGGTGGACCGCGGCGTGGACGACTCGCTGGCCACCGTCGGCGGCCCAGAACTTGGCCACGGCGACTTCCTTGTCAGCCGGCAGCCCCTCGTCGATCCGCCAGGCAGCCTGCCATGCGGTCAGCCGGATGGCCTCGGCGTCGACGTAGGCATCGGCCGCCCGTTGACCTACGGCCTGGAACGTGGCGATCGGCTTGCCGAACTGCTCCCGGGTCTTCGTGTATGCGGCGACCAGTGCTAGTGAGGCAGCGGCAGCCCCCGCCTGCATCAGAGCCAGCGCGGTGGTGCTGCGGGCGACCAGGAACTCGACGATGGACGGTCCGTCCTCGACCGAGCCGAGCAGCGCGTCGGCACCGAGCACGACGCCAGCCAGCGTGACCAGTCCCTCGGACTGGCCGTTGTTGGCCTGCTGCTCCTCGATGCTGAGGCCAGCACTTGCGGTCGGCACCAGGAACACGGCAACGCCGTCGGGTTCGATGCGGGCGGTCACCAGCACGGCGTCGGCAAAGGTGCCCGATGGCACACACGCCTTGACTCCGGTCAGCGTCCACCCGTCGCCGCTGCGCTCGGCCACCGCGGCCGGGGCGGACGGCGTGCCGCCGAGCTCCACGAGCGCAGTGGTCAGGATCGTGTCGCCGGCCACGACACCCGGCAGCCACTGCTGCTTCTGGGCATCGGTGCCGAACCGGGCGATGGCCGGTGCGGCTGCGGCCAACGTCTCCACCACGGGCACGTATGCCGCAGTCCGGCCGGCGGCCTCGGCCAGGAGCCCTGTTTCGAGGAAGCCGAGTCCGGCACCCCCCACGTCTTCAGGTAGGGAGATCCCGAGCAAGCCGGCAGATCCCAGCTCCGACCACAGCTTGGCGTCGAAGCGGTCGTTGCCTTCAGCGATCTCCATCTCGCGGAGGCGCTCCTGGGTCGACAGGTCGGTGAAGATGCGGTCGGCCAACTCGCGGACGGCCTCCTGCTCCTCGCTCAGTGAGAAGTCCATGGTGTGTCCTCTTTCGTCTTTGTTCGGTGCAGAAGTGGTCTGGGGCCGGTCAGCGCAACGACCGGGGCATGCCCAGGCCGAAGATGGCGATCAGGTCCCGCTGGATCTCGTTGGTCCCGCCGCCGAAGGTCAGGATGACCAAGCTGCGTGCGTACATCTCGAGCCGCCCGGCCAGCACGGCCTCGGGTGATCCCTTGGCCAGGTAGCCGGCTTGGCCGACGATCTCCATCATGAGCTTGAAGGCCTCGAGGTAGAACTCGGTGCCGAACACCTTGATGGTGGATGCGTCCGCCACGTCGAGATGGCCCTCGGTAGCGGTCCACGCCACCTTCCAGTTGATGAGCTTCAGGAACTCGAGGCGGGCGTAGATGCGGGCCAGGTGGACCTGCACCCACTCCTGGTCGATCACCCGACGGCCGTCGGCCAGCTTGGTGGCCTGGGCCCAGGCCCGAGTGTCGGTCATGGCCCGCTCGATGAGCCCCGACGAGCACAGCGTCACCCGCTCGTGGTTGAGCTGGTTGGTGATCAGCGACCACCCTTGGTTCTCTCCCCCGACCAGGTTGGCGGCCGGGACCCGAACGTCCTCGTAGAACGTGTAGTTGATGTTGTGATCGCCCAACAGGTGCATGGGGACGACCTTGATGCCCGGGGTGTCCATGGGCACGATGAACATCGAGATGCCCTTGTGCTTGGAGACGTCGGGATCGGTCCGGGTGGCCAGCCAGATGTAGTCGGCGTCGCCGGCCAGCGAGGTGTAGATCTTCTGACCGTTGATCACGTACTCGTCGCCGTCGCGGACCGCCCGGGTCTGAATCGAGGCGAGGTCGGTGCCCGACTCCGGCTCGGTGTAGCCGATGCAGAAGTGGATGTCGCCGGCCAGGATCTTCGGAAGGAAGAACTCCTTCATCTCCTGGGTGCCGTACTGCATGATCGTCGGTCCGACGGTGTTGATGGTGAGCATGGGCACCGGTGCACCGGCCCGCATGGACTCGTCGAAGAAGATGAACTGCTCGATGGCGCTCTTGCCCTGGCCGCCCCACTCCTCGGGCCAGCCGATCCCGAGCCAGCCGTCCGTGGCCATCTGCTTGACCACCCGACGCATGTCGGGGCCGATGCCGTGGCCCTGGTGGAGCTGCTCGACCACCTCGGGGGTGAGGAGCTGCTCGTAGTAGGCACGCAACTCGTTGCGGAGCGCTTCGTGCTCCTCGGTGTAGCCGATCTCCATGGGGTCCCTCCTGGTCAGGTGCTGCCGCCTCTGGGGCGGTCCATCACGACTAGAACACGTTACATTCGCTTGGCCAGAGGCGCCACAACGAACTGGTGACCTGCGGACACGCGGCCTCTGGATCCAAGCCCCGCTATGGTTACTATCCGGTAAGTTTCAAGGGACGCCCCGTGGGTCTGTCCGGCGCCGCAGCATGGGCCCGGAATCGACGATCCGAGGTGACGTCCGTCTCACGCACGCAACGCCGCGGCCCCGTCCGCCCGTCTCCGAGGAGCACTACATGCCCGAAGCAGTAATCGTCGCCACCGGCCGGACCCCCATCGGTCGGGCCAACAAGGGCTCGCTCGTCGAGTGTCGTCCCGACGACCTGTCCGCCCTCGTCATCCGCGAGGTCCTGGCCAAGGTCCCCCAGCTCGACCCGCAGACTGTCGAAGACGTCCTGTGGGGCTGCGGACAGCCTGCAGGCGAGGCCGGCTACAACCTGGCCCGCGTGGCCGCCGTCCTCGGCGGGCTCGCCGAGGTCCCGGGCGTGACAGTCAACCGCTACTGCTCGTCCTCGCTCCAGACCATCCGCATGGCCGCTCACGCCATCAAGGCTGGCGAAGGCGACATCTTCGTGGCCGGCGGCGTCGAGACAGTCAGCCGCTACATGCACGGTGCCTCCGACGTCGGACCTCACAACACCGCCTTCGCCACTGCCGAGGCCCGCACCGCCGAGCGCACTCCGGCATCGTCCGGTAGCTGGACGCCGCTCGACGGCGCCTTCCCAGACGTCTACATCTCCATGGGACAGACAGCGGAGAACGTCGTCGACCAGACCGGAGTCACCCGCGAGGAGCAGGACGAGTTCGCGCTGCAGTCGCAGCTTCGGGCAGTCGCCGCCCAAGAGCGCGGCTTCTTCGACCGGGAGATGATCCCGGTCACGCTGGCCGACGGCACCGTCATCTCCAAGGACGACGGCCCCCGGGCCGGCACCACCCTGGAGAAGCTGGCCAGCCTCAACCCGGTGTTCCGTGAGGGCGGGTCGGTCACGGCCGGCAATGCCTGCCCGCTCAACGACGGCGCCGCCGCTGTGGTGGTCATGTCCGACACCAAGGCCAAGGAGCTCGGCATCACCCCCCTGGCCCGCATCGTCGCCTCCAGCGTCACCGGCCTCAACCCCGAGATCATGGGCCTCGGCCCCGTCGAGGCCATCCGTCAGGTGCTGGCCCGGGCCAACATGACCATCAACGACATCGACCTCGTGGAGATCAACGAGGCCTTTGCCGCCCAGGTCGTCCCCTCGGCCAAGGAGCTCGGCATCAGCTACGACAAGCTCAACATCAACGGCGGGGCCATCGCCTTGGGCCACCCCTTCGGCCAGACCGGAGCCCGCATCATGACCACGCTGCTCAACGGGCTCAACGACACCGGTAAGACCTTCGGGCTCGAGTCGATGTGCGTCGGCGGCGGCCAGGGCATGGCCATGATCGTCGAGCGTCTGTCGTAAGGAGCTATTCCCCGGCCCACCGGTCGGGACAGCCAGTACGACGTGCCGGACGACGGTCGCAGGGTGCAGACCCTGCGGCCGTCGCCGCGTCCGGAGCCGGGGCCATCGCCGGCATGGACGCTGCTGACTAGACGCCAGCTACGGCGTGCAGGCGTCCGCTGGCGATGGCGTCCAGGTACCGCCGGTAGTCGGCCGCGTTCTGTCCGGCATATGCGAAGGCGAAGGCGGCCATCGTCTCGGGGAACACGTCCCCCCTGCCGAGGTACCCCGACAGGACGAACCGGTAGCCCGAGCGGGCATGAGCCCGTGCCAGCGCCCACCCGCACACCCGCGCGTACGCCTCCATGAGGACCGGATCGAGGTTGTCGATGTCGACCGAACCCTTCTGGTCGTGGAGTTGGCGGACGTAGAAGTCGCGGGTGACTCCGTCGGTGTCGACCTGCTGCTGCCACCCGAGGAAGATGTCGGGAGTGGCCTGCACCATGCGTTGGCCCTCGACCACCCGTCGGCCCTGATGTTCGTAGGGGCTCGGTTCGAGGTACGGCTCGAGGACCGACCGCTGAGCCTCTTTGACCTGCAGGATGATCGGGTCATCCTCGTCGATGCCGATCAGCAGGGCGATGAAGCAACGCGTGCCCACCGAGCCGACGCCCACCACCTTGCGGGCGAAGTCCACAATCCGGTACTGCGACAGTAGGAACGTCCGATCGTCGGTCAGCGAGTCGTGGTAGGTCCCCACGATGCGCTCCACTGCCTCCTCGTCTTGGAGCGGGTCGGCCCCAACGAGATCCGCCACGCGCACGAGGATCGGCGGATCGGACCGGAACCGGCGGCGGCCGTCCACCTCTTCGGTGAGCTTCCGCTTGGCCCGGAACACGTCCTTGTTCTGGGCGCGGCTGACCAGTCCGTCGACCTTGGCCGCCTGGGAAGTCGAGACCCGGCGGCGGACCTGCTTGGCAAGGTCGTTGACCGACAGGTGGGAGTACCAGACATCGAGGTGGCGCTGCTTGGCGAAGTCGTTCAGCCCGTCTCGATAGCTCTCACTCATCGACAGCACGGCGTTCTCTTGTTGCTTCGGCGTGAAGCCGAGGTCCTGGCCGGCGATGACGATGCTGGCCGCCAGGCGTTTCAGGTCCCAGCAGAAGGGCCCACGGATCGTTTCGTCGAAGTCGTTGATATCGAAGACGAGCTGGCGCTCCGGTGAGGCGAAGATGCCGAAGTTCGACAGATGGGCGTCGCCACAGAGCTGCACATTGATCGGCGACCGGATGACCGATCCGAGGTCCGCCCCCATGACTGCGGCCGAACCCCGGAAGAAGGCGAAGGGGCTCGTTGCCATGCGCCCGTAGCGGATGGGGTTTAGCTCGGCCACCCGCGATTCGGCCTGCGCCTCGAGTATGGCGACCGGGTCACGGGCCGTCGCCGACCCGAACGATGCAAGCGACGTCCGAGGAACCTCGGACCGGATGGCCCGGCCGATGGCCAGACGCTCTTCAATGGTCGTGGCCGGCGTGATTCGTGCGCCGACACCTTCGGTTTCCGCCATGGACACCTCCTGTTGGTTCCCGTAACGCTACGTCATCCGCTCGCAACGATCCCCTCGGCGACGCCCGCCTCCAACGGCATGAACTGCTCGGGCAGCGCCGCCGACCCCATGGGACTTTCTCCTCTTTCCTCGGCGGGTGAACGCGGGCAAGGTGTCCCTATCGCTCTCCCGGCGAGCGGGCGGTCACAGACGGCGGACTGCAGGCCACCGTTCGCCGGGACGAGCCGATCGAGCGATCGACCTGGACGGCGACCAGCCGATGGCGGCATCTGGTCCGTGGTCGCAGTCGCAGGCGTGCCAAGAGAGAGCGGGACCGCATGCCGAACGGGGGAACGAGGGCACCGCTATTGCATCCGCTGCAGCGTTCCAGAAACCCGCCCGTGCATCCGCTTCAGCGTTCCAGAAACCTGCCCGTGCATCCGCTCGAAGGCGGTGTCGGGTAGATGTGCTTCTCCGCTGAAGGAGATCTGGTCGGAGGGCTCGTCGTGATGGCCATCGGCGTGGACGCGTGTCGCCACCTCAAGGGGCGATCCGAATACCTGTTCGTCGCGGCGCTGCCCATCGCTCTCGGACTTCATCAGATCGACGAGGCATTCGTGTGGTGGAGTCTCCGCGGACTGGTCTCGCACCCGATCGGGCAGATCGCCTTGTGGATCTACCTCGTGTTCGCGTTCGTCGCCCTACCTGTGCTCATCCCGTTGCTGGTACTCGGGCTGGAACGGACTCCGGCAAGACGATGGCGCGTCGTTCCGTTCGTGGCCCTCGGCGCCCTGGTGGGCGCCATCCTGCTCGAGACAATGATCCGGAACCACCCGAGTGCGCAGATCGGCAACTACCACATCACCTACTCGATCGGCCTCCGCCACGGCGTACTGATCGTCGGCCTCTACGTCGTTGCGACTTGCGGACCGCTGCTCATCTCCGGCTTCCGCCACCTGGTCTGGTTCGGCGTCTCCAACCTGATCGCACTCACCGTCCTCGCCCGGCTCAGCGCGGACGGATTCACGTCGCTGTGGTGCTTCTATGCAGCCCTGGCTTCCGGGGCCATCGCCCTGTTCCTACGGTTCGGGCAGCCCGGACTTCCTGGCGACGAACCTGCCGTGGACGCGTCCTCGACTCGACCCGCACTGCCCTGACCCCTGGCTCCGATCCGGAGCCGACGATTCAGTCGGTGAGCTCCACGATGGCGTACTCGGGGCAGTTGGCGATCGATAGCCTGGCCTTGTCCTCGAGCTCGGCCGGAACCGTCCCGTCGCCGACGACCGATGACAGACCGTAGTCATCGACCGAGAACAGTTCGGGGGCGAGTCCGTAGCAGCGGGCGTGCCCGGTGCACTTATCAGGATCTACCCAGATCTTCATGGGAACACCACCGGGACGCTGCGGGGGCCACGGACCTGGCCACCCACCCAGGTGACCTCCGCCCCCTCTTCGATGCGGAAGTCGGGGATGCGCTTCAACCACTCTTCGATGGCCACCCGCAGTTCCATGCGGGCAAGGTTCGACCCGGCACAGCGGTGGATGCCCGAGCCGAACGCCACGTGGCGGTTGTGAGCCCGGTCGAGGATGACCTCGTCCGGGCGCTCGAACGCATCGGGATCGCGGTTGGCGCCCGGAAAGTTCATCAGGACCTTGTCGCCGGCATGCATCGGGCAGCCTTGGAACTCGACCTCGCCTGTGACGATACGGGCCATGGTGACCGGCGAGTACGCCCGCAGCAGCTCCTCGATGGCGAGCGGCATGGCGTCGGGGTCGGTGGCCAGGATCTTGGCGTGCTCCGGATGGGTAGCCAGGTGCCACAGCGACGAGCCGATGGCGCTCCACGTCGTATCCACCCCGGCAATGAGGGTCAGGGCAGCCACACCCAGGACGATGGAGTCCTCGATGGGCTGGCCGTCGACCTCGGTTTGCAGCAGGGCGCTCAGCAGGTCGTCCCCGGGGTGCTCCTTGCGGCGCTCCACCTCGGCCACGAAGTACTCGATGAGACCGAGGGTCCCCTCGCGGCGGACCTCCTCGTCATCGGCGAACTCGAGCACGGCCCGAACCCAGCCGGTGAAGGTATCGGACAGCTCGGCCGGCACGCCCAGGATGGCGGCGATGACCCGCACCGGAATCTGCTGGGCATAATCAGCTGCGGCATCAGCCCGGCCATCGGCGATGAAGCTGTCGACGAGCCCGGCGCACAGCTCTCGCGTCATCGCCTCGTAGCTCTCCACCTTGGTGTGGGAGAACCACGGCAGCAGAAGCCTGCGGGTAAACGTGTGCAGCGGCGGATCGGCGGAGATCGGCGGCACGCCATAGGGCAGCACCGGCTCCTCGGGCTCCTCGCCGGTGAAGGGAATGACGGTGATGTCGAGCGAACTGAAGTTCCCGATGTCGTGGGCGAGGTCCACGACGTCCTGGTACTTGGTGGGCAGCCACGTGCTTCCCCGTCGGTCGGTGTGGGCGACCGGGCAGGACGTCCGCAGCTCGTCCCAGATGCTGAACGGGTCGTCGACGTAGGCAGGGCTCAGGACATCGAAGTCCGTGGCCCACTCGTCGACCGGGCGTACGTCGGTCATCGCTCACCTCACAGCTCAGAAGCGACAGAACATCGCTTGATGTTCCATTGTTGCACGGCCTCGGTCGCCGTGGAGCGCAGCCGACCGGTCAGACGGTCAGTCCTCCGTCTACCGACAGCACCGCCCCCGTCGTGTACGACGACTCGTCCGAAGCCAGGAAGGCAATAGAGGCGGCGATCTCGGCGGGGGTAGAGAACCCCATGGGCGACATGATCTTGGACAGCTGCTTCGGGTCCGCTCCTTCAGGAAGGTCGAACGTGCCGAGCAGCGGCGTGTCGGTCCCACCCGGTGCGACCACGTTGGCCCGAACACCCTGTCCCATGTACTCGGCGGCAAGGGCCTTGGTGAACATCAGCAGCCCCCCCTTCGATGCGCAGTAGGCAGCCGAGTAGGCCTGGCCCATCAGCGCCGTGTTCGAACACACGTTGACGATGGCCCCACCGTGCTCGAGCAGGTAGGGAAGCGCGGCCCGGCACACCAGGAACGGTCCGGTCAGATTGACGGCCAGGATCTTCTGCCACCGGTCGAACGGCATGTCGTGGGAGTTGAAGAACCCGCCGATGCCCGCCACGTTGCACACGACGGTCGGGGGACCCAAGTCGGTGACGATCGACGCCACCGTCGAGGTAACCGACTCTTCGGAGGTCACGTCACATCTGTACGCGACGGCCGTGCCGCCCTCTGCGATGATGCCGGCGACCGTTTCGGCCACCGCGTCTCCCATGACGTCGATCGCAGCCACTGCCGCCCCTTCCGCGGCCAGTCGGCGGGCCGTCCCCCGGCCGATGCCGGATCCAGCACCGGTGACGATGGCCACCTTGCCTTCAAACCTTCTCACGATGAATCCGGCGAGGATGGCGTCGGCGGCGTCGTGCTGCTCGCCTCCACGGCCGAGGCTGATCTTGTTGCTCGCTACCGGGCTCATATGTTCTCCTGATTGTTCGATGCTGTCTTCTATGGCGTGAACTGCTCGCGCAGTGTGTGCTTGAGGATCTTGCCTGCTGGGTTGCGCGGGACGACGTCGACGAGTTCGAGCTGTTCGGGGATGGCGTTTGTGCGCAGACCCTTGCCCGCCAGGTACTCCCCCATGGCGGCGAAGTCGAAGGACTCCCCTTCCGCCACGGCGACCACGGCGCACGCACGCTCACCGGTCCTCGGGTCGGGCAGACCGATCACGGCAACGTCAGCGACGGCCGGGTGGGCGTAGAGGAGGTCCTCCACCTCCTTGGCCGAGATGTTCTCTCCGTGGCGGATGATGACGTCCTTGAGCCGACCGGTGATGGTCACGTAGCCCTCGTCGTCGACGACCCCGAGGTCGCCACTGCGGAAGTAGCCCTCGTCGTCGAACGCGTCGGCGTCGAGCGCTGGGTCGAGGTAGCCCGAGATGACTTGGGCGCCCTTCAGTCGGATCTCCCCCTCGACCCCGGGGCCGGCCCGGGTGCCGTCGAGGGCGACCACGATCAGCTCCACCCCGGGGGTCGGCCGTCCCTCGGTGTCGGCCAGCTTCTGGTCGGGGTCGAGTGCGGAGGCCATCACGACGATGGGGGCCTCGGTCAGGCCGTAGCCCGACACGATGCCGATTCCGCCGATCTCGTTCTTGAGGTCGTGGTGGAGCTGCGGCGGCTTCGGTGCCCCACCCCCCGGATACGACCGCACGGCCGGAAAGATCGACTCAGCGCCTGCGGCCCGCTGGGCGGCCAGGTAGGCCAAGTGGAACGGGGTGCCCGAACCAGCCAGGGTGACGCCGTTGGCGGCCAAGAACTCGGGGGTCCCCGTCGGATGGAAGGCCTCGGTGGTGAGCAAGGTGCACCCGGTGAGCAACGACGCGATCAGCCAGCCGATGCCGCCGATGTGGGTGAAGGGGAATACCAGGGCGGACACGTCGTCGGCCCGCATGTCGAGGCACTCGGCCATGGCCAGCGCCGAAGCCGTCACCGTGAGGTCGGTGTGGGTCGCGCCCTTCGGGTCGGCGGTCGTGCCCGAGGTGTAGAAGAGCCACCGTACGGGGGCATCGTTCGCCGAGGTCGGGGCCGGCACGAATGCGGGCAGCACCGACGGGTCGCCGTCGGGGAGTGCTCGGTCGACGACGAGCACCGACAAGCCGGGCCGCTCGGCTGCGAGCTCATGGGCCATGGCCTCGAAGTCGAAGCCCCGGTAGACCGTGGGCACGATGAGCAGTGCGGCTTCACTCTGCGTGGTGATGAAGCCCACCTCGCGGTTCCGGTAGATCGGGATAAGCGGGTTCTGGCGTGCCCCGAGCCGGCACAGCGCCCCGACCAAGACGAGCGATTCGTTCCAGGTGGGGAGTTCCCAGCTGACATTGGTCCCGACGGTCACCCCGTGCTCGGTGAACAGACCAGCAGCAGCCCGCAGGCAGGCGTCACGGTAGGAGGCGAAGGTCATCTCGTTGCCAGTGTCTTCATGGGCCAGCACGGCATCGGGGGTCGCTGCGGCGCGTGCCTCGATGAGACCCCACAAGGTGGGGGCGAACTGCCAGCCACGGGCTGCAGCCCGTTGCTCCATCTCTTGCGACTGGTCATCGTTCATGGTGTGCGTGCTCCTGATGTGGGGACTGGTGCGGGGACTAGTGAGGGGACTAGCGGGCGGATGGCTTCAGCGGACGTGGTGGGAAACCGGCAAGTCGGTCACGACCACAGCTGGTCGGTGTAGGTATCGGTACCGGGGATGGTGCCGATGAACGCGGAGGCCCAAATGACCGAACCCAGCCCGGCATCGGCCAGCGCCGCGCCCAGCGGGGCGAAGACGTCGCCCCATGCGCCGTCGGGTGCCTCGTCGACGAAGCAGAGGGCCAGCACACGCTCGTCCAAGGTCTCCCCACGGGGGACGTCGCCAGGCGCATCGGCCAACAGGGGAAGGGGACTGAACCCGAGCACCGTGGCAACAGGCGAACCAGGGATCACCGACGGCAGGTACTCCTCGCGCAGCCACGTGCCCACCTGGGCTCCGGTCACCCCGTCGCCAGGCTCGATGAAGATCGAGGCCATGCCGGCGAAGCGATGGTCGAGCGTCAGCTCAGCCGGGACACCGTCGGCGTCGCGTCGGTGCTCCCACTCGAACCGGTAGAGGCCGGTGTGGATGTGGTCACGGTGCTCGAACATCCGTCCAGCCGCATGCAGCACGTTGACCTGGTCGACCGCCCACCGGTTCCACTCGTCGTGGTGGCCGTCGAGCACGTAGTAGACGCCGAGGTAGCTGCCGGTGGCCGGGTCGGACACGAGGGCACCCTCCCCTTCGGGGTAGCGCAACTCCTTCAGCGGTGCGGTAGCCACGAACCGAGCACCCGAGAAATTGAAGGCCCCGATCTGACAGCCGGCATAGAAGTGGTCCCGCTCGTACCAGCGGTTGTAGTCCACCTCGTGGCCACGGTGGGGCTCCACGAGGGTGTACAGCATCGTGCCGATCTTGATGGGATCGTCGGTGACTCCGCCCTGGGCGGGTGTCGAGTTGCCGGTCATCGCTGGTGCACTCCGTTCGGTTCCGGGCTGGCCAGTGCGGCCAAGGCCCTCTTGTCTACCTTCATCATCGAGGTCAGGGGAAGACGGTCGACCACCACGACCCGATCGGGGGCCTTGTAGTCGGCCAGCGACGCCCGTGCCGTCTCGCGCAGACCGGCCAGCAGTGTGACCTCGTCTGCGGTCGAGCCGGCCGTGCGGACCACGAAGGCCACGCCGACTTCACCCAGCACTGGGTCAGGGGCGCCCACCACGGCGACCTGTTCGACGTCGGGGTGATCGCCCAGGGCGGCCTCGACCTCGGCCGGGTAGACGTTGTAGCCGCCCCGGATGTAGAGCTCGTTGGCCCGGCCCACCAGGTGGAGCCGCCCATCGTCGTCGACGAACCCGAAATCGCCGGTGGTCAGCCAGCCGTCTTCGGCCAGCACCGCCGCGGTCGCCTCCTCGTCGAACACCAGGCCCGCGGCACCCGGTCCGGTCGGAGGTCCGCCCCAGTACCCGCGCATGACCGCAGGAGATCGGAGCCGGACACGGCCGACTTCTCCAGTGGCCAGGGGGGTCCCATCTTCGTCGGCCACGACCAGGCTGACGCCGGGCACCGGATGTCCGACCGTCGTGGCCACCGCCTCGTCCGGGTCCCCCGGCACGGTGCCGGTACCGAGTGACGCCTCGGTCGACGTGTACCGCACCACGACAGGGACCCCCAGGGCATCGCGCAGTGCCGCCACCAGCTCGGCCGGCACCCGAGACGCTCCAGTTCCGGCGATCCGGAGCGAGGAGAGGTCGGCGTCGCTCAAGGAAGGCTGGGCCAGGACCAGCGCCCACTGGGTGGGGACGCCTTGGGCCACGGTGATGCGTTCCGCTTCCATTACCGGGGCGGCGTCCGACGCCCGCCACGGGGTCGGCGTGATCACGGTGGTGATGCCGTTGGCCGCCTCATCCCAGATCCGGGTCATCGAGCCGACGTGGGCGAAGGGCAGGGGCGAGAGCCGTCGGTCGCCCGGCTCGGACAGGACGTCGGTCCCATCAGCCACAGCCTGCAAGCTGTCGTGGTCGAAGACCGCACCTTTCGGAAGCCCCGTCGTCCCGCTGGTCCACACCACGGCCACCGGATCGGACGACGCCAGCGCAGGCCAGGCCGAAGGCGGCGGACCGTCGACAGCACCAGCGCAGTCTGAACGGGTGAGGACGGTGCCCGCTGCCCCAACGGGCGCCGCAGCCCCGTCGTCAATGACGGTGACAGCTGGGTGCGTGCGATCCAGGATGGAGACGACTTCGGGGGCGGCCAGACGCAGGTTGATGCCCGAGGCGATGGCCCCGAGCCGGACAGCTGCGCCGTAGACGACCATGTAGTCGATGGAGCTCGGCAGCACGATGCAGACGACCGTGCCCGGACCCACGCCGTGCGCCGCAAGCAGTCCGGCCACGCCATCGGATGCCCGATCCCATTCCGCGAAGGTCAGGGAGCGACGGGGTCGGTCCGCCGTGGCCGGCTCGACGTAGGCCTCCACGTCGCCATTCACCCGCGCCGCAGCCCGCAGGACCTCGACCAGTGTGGCGTGCTCCCCCTCAATCTGACGCGCCGTCATATCGGGGGCGACTGTAACAGGGCAGCCTGGGCAGTCCGATGGGTCCTCATTCGCACTCCGACTTTGACGGGACCAAGGACCCTGTTCTGCGCCCACCGTCGGACGTATGGTGCCGCGAAGGCGGCGGACATCCGGCACGACGAAAGAAGGACGGGAGATGGACAAGCTCAGCGCACTCGACGCGGAGTTCCTCTACTTGGAGGACGGCTCGGTGCAGATGGCCATCGCCGGGGCCTGCATCTTCGACGATCCGCCCCCGCCCTTGGCCGACCTCGAGGCGCTGGTCGCCTCGAAGCTCCACCTCATCCCTCGGTACCGCCAACGGGTGCGTACGGTCCCCTTCGAGTTGGGCCGGCCCATCTGGGTCGACGATCCGGACTTCGACCTCGGCTACCACCTCCGCCACACGGCACTCCCCGCACCCGGCGACGACTCGACGTTCCGACGGCTCATGGGAAGGGTCATGTCCCAACAGCTCGACCGGGATCGCCCGCTGTGGGAGATGTGGCTGGTGGAGGGACTCGAAGGCGGACGATGGGCCATCGTCTTCAAGGTCCATCACTGCATGGTCGACGGGATCGCCGGCGTCGGGCTGCTCACGGTCCTCCTCGACATGGCACCCGACGTCCCGCTCGGCGAGCCAGAGCCTTGGGAGGCGCACCGCGAGCCGCCTGGTGCGCGCAAGGTGCTCGACGCATGGGGCGGCCTCGCTGCCGGTTTCTTCTCACTCGCCAAGGACGTTCCGGCCTCGTTGGCCCATCCGGTCACCTCGGCCCGCACTGCACTGGCCACCACCGAAGGGGCTGTGCGGTTCGCCGAGCGGCTCACTCCTACTCGACGACTCTCCATCGAGGGCCCGATCGGACCGCACCGCGTGTGGGCCCATTCATCGGCCGGCCTCGACGCCGTGCGGACGATCAGAACTGCGTTCGGCGGCACGATCAACGACGTGGTGCTCGCCGCCGTGACCGGCGGCTACCGGAAACTGCTGCTCGGTCGTGGTGACGACGTCGATACCGCCGTGGTCCGGTCGCTCGTCCCTGTGTCGACCCGGCACGAGGACGGAAATGGCGTGCCCGACAACCGGGTCTCGGCTCTCCTCTACAACCTCCCGGTGTCAGTGGCCGACCCGATCGAGCGGCTCGAGGCAGTGCAGGCGCAGATGGCGGACCTCAAGGCCTCCCACATCGCCGAGGCCGGCGAGACCATCGCCTCGGCGACCGACCTCGTGCCTCCCGTTGTCATGGGTGTCGTGAGCCGCACCACCATCCGCTCGATGCGGCGCTTCGGCCAGCAGTCGCTCAACACGGTGACCACAAACGTGCCCGGTCCGCAGTTCCCTCTCTACTGCCTCGGTCGCGAGATGCTGGAGTACCGGCCGTATGTTCCCATCAGTCATGGGTTGCGGGTGGGTACGGCGATCCTCTCCTACAACGGACGACTTTTCTTCGGGGTCACCGGGGACTTCCGGACCACCCCGGACGTGCCTGTCCTGGCCGATGAGGCAGCCACTGGAATCGAGGAGCTGCGCGAGCTGGCCCTCGAACGCCTGGGCGACCACCGGCCGAGCTGACCATTCGCGTCACTCCAGCAGATGGGGCTCCGGGAACGTCCACGACCCGTCCAGGACCGCAGGGCGCGGCCGGTACATCCGGGCGACGTAGTTCCACCCGTCTGACACGAAGAGGAAGTTGGGCGAGCCGTCGGGCTCCGGCCCGAAGGTCACGGTGACCGAACCGTCTGCATCGGGCACGGCGGTGACGCTGTTGACGCTGTACGAAGCGAAGGGGTTCTCCTCGAAGTAGCCATTGCGGGCGTAGACCGACACCGACCAGAACCCGTCGACAGGAACATCCGAGACCGTCAGACGGAACCGGCCGGCTGGCCAGGGGTCGGCACGCACGGCGTAGTAGGCCTCCTCCTCGGGCAGGCCGCCGAACCCGCCGGCGGTGCCGATGAGGAACCGGACCGGATCAACCGCATCCTTGCGACCGAAGGTCCGTCTCGAATCGCTGATCCCCCGGCCCAGTGACAGCAAGGCCTTCTTGGTGGCTTCGTAGCTCGACTCCTCAAAGCGGCCCATCACCCACGGCACGTCCGAGCCAGCCTCGATGACCAGCCCATCTTGAAGGGCGTTGGCTGCCGCCAGGTCATCGCCGTCTCCCGGGTCCATCAGCGTCCGAGCCACCAAGATGACGAACGGGGTATCGAACTCTTCAACCGTGAGCGGATGCGCACCTGGCTGGTGGAACACCCGGTTGACGTAGCCGTCCTCGTTGACTGCCATCACCGTGAGGTAGCGCCGGCCTCCGTCGGGCACCGTGAGGGTCGCCCCCTCCGAGATGTCCACGACCGCGACGCTGTAGAGCGTGTCCCGGTTCATCCGGATCACGTTCTGCTGATCGATCGGCGTCGGCCGGCGGAAGTGCACCCACGTGTTGACCGCTGCGCCGAGGCCGACCATGCGATCGATCTGGGCCGCCACCTCGGCCCGGGCGAAATTGTCGACGTTCACCGGTGTTGCGGTCATGGGGAATTCCCTTTCGGGTCGGGTCGGGTCGGGTCAGGTCAGGTCGGGTCAGGTCGGGTCGGGTCGGGTCAGGTCGGGCAGAGCATCGCGGCACAGGGGGCGACTAGTAGACGCCGAGACCTCGGGCGATGAAAACTACCCCGGCACCGGCCCCGCACAGCGGTGCGAACCACCGGCTCAATCCGCTCCGGCCCATCCGGGAGTTGAACACGAGGATGGCGGCGGCGGAGCCGAGCGCGGCGATCCCGATGGCGACCGATGCCCAGTGCATGAGAGCAGCGTACTGCCGGAGGAGTTGGCTGCCCTGGTCCCACCGCCGTGCTCGGTACCAGCCCGCGTCCACACCTGTTGGCAATCACTGATTGTCGGAGCAACACCTCGGTGGTACAACGAAGTTGGTGGTGCCTCGGCGGAGGCATCCCAGTTCCGACGTCGGCGTGGCGATCCGATGACGGAAGCCATCACCACATTCCGTCGCAGTGCCCCGGGCCGCGTCGGTGCCCCACGTATCGGACGAGCGACTGTCCGGACGGGCGTCGTGTCCCGGGTGTCCCATGAACCGACACGCGAGGAGATCCGATGCTGTTCATCACGACTTACAAGGTGAAGCCGTACATCACCAAGGCAGAGACCGCCGAGTTGATGGAGGTGTTCGCCAAGCAGGGTTCCGCACCCGGCGAAATCGCCCACTACGTCAACGCCGACGGTGGCGGCGGCGTGGTCATCAGCGACACCGCCGACATGGCGGGCAGCTACCGCAACAACCTCAATTACGCCCAGTGGCTCGAGTTCGACACCACGTTGGTGCTCACCGTCGACCAGGCCGTCCCGCACATCCTGGACGCCATCGCCTGAGGGAGCGGCCGATCCGTGACATGCGGCGGCCCCCGGCTCGCGCCGGGGGCCGTCTACGTGCTGCGTGCTGACCACCGAGGCCTCGACCCGTGGGATCTGGCCTCGCCGAAGCAGCGAACCTAGAAGGTGAGGACACCTCGGGCGAGTTTGCCCGCCTCCATGTCCTCCACGATCTCGCGGAAGCCCTCGAGGGGCTTCTGCTCGGTGACGAGTTCGTCGAGCATGAGCTTGCCCGACAGGTACAGCTCGACCATGAGCGGGATGTCGTGGTGAGGACGTGACGACCCATACCGGCAGCCGAGCAGGCCTCGGTCCACGTAGGCCAGTGCGTTCACATCGACCAAGACCTCGGTGCCCTGGGGAGGGATCCCGATGGCCAGGGCGTTGCCACCCCAGTCGAGGACGTCGAGAGCGTTGCGAAGCACGGCCGGGTGCCCGACGCAGTCGAACGACCAGTTGACCCCGCCGGTCCAACCAAGCCCGCCCGTCACCGTCGACGGTCCGGGCGGCACGATCTCACGGATGGCCGCCACGGCATCAGTGTCCGAGGCGTCGACGAAGTGAGTGGCACCGAACTGGCGAGCGAGTCCCTCCTTGGATGCAAGGGTGTCGACGGCGATGATGCGGCTCGCACCGGCCAACCGCAGCCCCTGGATCACATTGAGGCCGACACCGCCCACGCCGAACACTGCTGCCGTCTCGCCGGCGCGCACCTTTGCCCGGTTGAGGACAGCGCCCACCCCGGTCAGCACACCGCAGCCGATCAGGCAGGCCGAGGTCATGGGCACATCCTTCGAGATCTTGACGGCCTGGACCTCTTTGACGATGGTCGACTCGGCGAACACCGACGTGGCGGCGAAGTTGGAGGCGGGCTCTCCCTTGTAAGTGAACGGCGTGGACACGTTGCCCAGGGTTTTGATGCACCAGGTGGGATGTCCCGTGGCACATGCCCGGCACGTGCCGCAGCTGGCCAGGGTGGCGATCACCACATGGTCGCCCGGCTTGACCGAACGCACCTCGCTCCCGACGGCCTCGACCACGCCGGCACCCTCATGGCCGAGCACGGCCGGTGCCTTCCAGGGGATGGTCCCGTTGATGACCGAGAGGTCGCTGTGGCAGACGCCGGCAGCGCCGATGCCGATACGGACCTCAGTCGGCCCGGGGTCTCCGATAGCCAACTCGTCGGTGACCTCGACGCCAGAACCGGTGTAGACGATGCCTCTCACGGGATGCTCCTTGTTGGTCGGTGAAATGGATTCTTGCAGGGGTGGCCTGACGGGTTGCCCATCTGGGGCCTAGGACCCGAACCGGGTCCGCAGCTCGCGTTTGAGCACCTTGCCGCTGGCGTTGGTCGGCAGTGCGTCGACCACCTCCACCCGGCGGGGCACCTTGAAGTTGGCCAGCTGGTCCTTGGCGAATCCGGGCAGGGCGGTAGCCACGGCTTCGGCGTCGGCACCGGGTGCGGGCACCACCACGGCCAGGCCGACCTCGCCCATCCGGCGGTCGGGAATGCCGATGACGGACACCTGGGCCACGCCAGGGTGCCGGCGCAGGACGGCCTCGACTTCGGCCGGGTAGACGTTGAATCCGCCGCTGACATACATGTCCTTGAGCCGGTCGGTGATGGCCAAGTTGCCGGCGTCGTCCAAGAAGCCGATGTCGCCGGTGTGCAGCCAATCGCCGCGGTCGATGGCCTCTGCGGTGGCTTCGGGGGCGTCGAGGTAGCCGGACATGACGTTGTAGCCCCGGACCACGATCTCCCCCTGCTCGCCAACCTCGAGCTCGTTGCCGTCAGCGTCGATGATCCGGACTTCGACGTCCGGAATGGCTCGACCCGAGGTGGTGGCGATGATCTCGGCCGAGTCGCCCTGTCGGCACATGGTCACAGTCCCGGTGGCTTCGGTCAGCCCGTAGGCGGTCAGCACTGTTTCGATGCCGAGATCCGACCAGAGCGACTCGATCAACTCAACCGGGATGACGGCGGCACCAGTCACCACCAGCCGCAGCGTCGACAGGTCGAACGAGCTCCGCTCTGGATGGTCGAGGATCGACTGGAAGATGGTGGGCGGGCCGGGCAGCACCGAGATCCGCTCCTCAGACACACGCTGCAGGATCACGCCGACGTCGAACACCGGCTCGGGCACCATGGTCGCCCCGGCCATCAGGCAGGCCAGGATGCCGGCCTTGTACCCGAAGGTGTGGAAGAACGGATTGACGATGAGGTAGCGGTCGCCGGCCCGCAGGCCGACTACCTCGGCCCAGGTGGCGAACGTCCGCAGCGTCTGGCTGTGGGTGGTCATCGCACCCTTGGGGTTGCCCGTCGTCCCCGAGGTGAAGACCAGGTCGCACACGTCGTCCGGGGTGATGGACGCCGTACGGCCTGCGGCCACATCGGGCTCGCACCGTTCGGCGCCAGCCAGGAAGTCGTCCCACGCCACGGCACCACCGGTCACCGGCGTGCCGGCGTCATCGGTCCGGAGCACGATGACGGCCTCCAGCGCAGGCACAGGATCACCGGCGCTGATGGCCTCGTCGAGCATCGCCGGGTAGTCGGTGCCCAGGAACCCCTGGACGGTAAAGAGCAGCCGGGCCCCCGAGGCGCGCAGGATGTATGCCGCCTCGGCTCCCTTGTATCGGGTGTTGAGGGGGACCAAGACGGCGCCGGCGCCGACGGCGCCTAGTGCGGCCACGACCCATTCGGCGCAGTTCGGGGCCCAGATGGCTACCCGGTCGCCCGGTTCGATGCCCCTGGCCATGACGGCACGAGTGGCGGTGGCGACCTCTTCGGCCAAGCGGTCGAACGACCATCGAGTGATCGTCCCACCGGGGCCGTGCAGGTCCACGATGGCCTCGGCCTCGCCGAATCGGGCCGCGGCGTCCTGGACGAGGCCGGGGAGCGTCCCCCACTCCAGGTCCCCCCTTGGATCAGTCACATCTGACACGCCGTCAGGGTAGTGCATCGCCCTGACTGCCTCACCGTGCCCCAGTCGATGCAACTGCTTCTTGCGCGTCGGTCGCCCCGTTGGACCATTCATTGCCTCACGGAAGAACCTCCGCGTAGGTCAGATGGAACGGACGGCGGCCTCGACGTCACGGGCACCGAGGATGGCGTTGATGTCGTCGGCGTCGCTGGTGAGGACTACGTCGCCCGGCTGGACGACCAAGGCCAGATGCCCGTGCACTACGTCGTCCGTCCGGCTTTGCTGCAGCAGGGCTCCGACCGATCGACCAGCAGAGTCGTCGAGACCAACGGCGTCGATTCCGGCCAGCACCCGAGCCAGGTTGGCCTGTCGTCCACCGCCCCGCCACACCTGGGCGACAACGACTGCGCTCGTTCGAACCGACAGCTGCTCTTGATGCGCCAGTCGGAGGATGGCCCCGATCAAGCGGTCCTGGCGGTCCACGGCGATCAGCGCCCCGGCATCGAGGACCAGCGGCATCAGGTCGTGGCTCGGCTGGCTCGCCGGCGCACACCGAGCGTGCGGGCCGCATCATCGAGCTCGGCCTCACTGAAGGGACTGCTTTCGGCCTCCCATGCGTCGAGGGCGGATCCGAGCAGCTGAATCCGGAGCCGGTCGGATGCGGCGGCAGCCAACCATGCCGACACACTGGATCCGGCCTGGTCGGCGGCGTTTCGGACTGCGGCGCCCAACTCGGGGTCCATGGTCACGGAAATGCGGTCTACCTGCTTGGAACGATCCTCATGCATACGATCGTATGCACAACAGAGATCGTCAGGTTTGTCATGTGATCGATACCGGTGCGACCTGCCCAAGACTCAGTCCATGTTCGATCGGAGCATCGACCGGGTCGGCACAGTCGCACGGATCGAGCCGTAAGTATTCGCTCGTCGCACGCACCGCGTTCCAAAGCAGCGGTCAGGGGCAAGCTGATGGCCAGTCCGGTCCCCCGGTTCCGCGCTAGCCGGTTCTGATCAGGCGTGCTGGCTGGAGACGGAGACCACTTCGCCGGTCATGAAGGTGGCGTAGTCACTGGCCAAGAAGGCGATCACGTTCGCCACCTCCCACACCTCAGCACCTCGGCCGAACACTTCGCGACTCGCGAGCACAGCCAGCTCCTCGTCGGCCATCACCTTGTTGAGGAAGGGATGGACCGCCAGGCTGGGCGACACGGCGTTGATGCGGACCCCGTGCGGAGCGGCCTCGACAGCCGAGCACCGGGTCAGCGCCATCACGCCAGCCTTGGCCGCGGCGTAGTGGGACTGCCCGGCCTGGGCCCGCCACCCGAGCACCGAGGCGTTGTTGACGATGACCCCGCCGCCCTCACGCGAGTAGAAGTGGCGCAGTGCAGCACGGGTGCACCGGAAGGTGCCCGTGAGGGTGACGTCGAGGACGAGGTCCCACTGGTCGTCGGTCATGTCGACCACATCGACCTGCCCGCCGAGGCCGGCGTTGTTGACGGCCACGTCGAAGCGTCCGTGCTCGGCCACCGCTGCGTCATAGAGCCCTTGCACCTGTTGCTCGTCGGTGACATTGCACACGACGGCCAGCGGGCGGACGCCCTTGGACTCGGGCAGTGCCGCCAGGATGTCGGCGGTCTCGCCGAGTCGGCGCTCATGCGTGTCCGACACCACCACGGTGGCGCCCTCTTCGATGCATCGCTTGGCCGTGGCGAAGCCGATGCCGGTGCCGGCCGCGGCCGTCACCACCACAATCTTGCCGGTCAGCAGGCCGTGACCCGCTGGGGGCTCGGGGGCAGTTGGCATCGTCCTGGTCGTGTCGGTCATCGCAGGTCTCCCTTGGGTTCGGGCGGCAGGCCGAGGACCCGTTCACCGATGATGTTCTTCTGAATCTCGTTGGAGCCGCCGTAGATGGTCTCGGACCGGCTGAACAGGAACGTGCGCTGGAACTCGTCCAGCTCGTACGGCGCGGCCTCGGCCACCAGTCCCGCCGGGCCCCGGACGTCCATGGCCAGCTCACCAAGGTCGCGGTGCCAGGTGGCCCAGAACAGCTTGATGATCGACGCCTCGGCCGGGGCATCCGGTCCGTCGTAGCCCGACAGGCTGCGCAACGTGTTGTAGCGGAGCACCTCGAGTTCGACGTACGACCGAGCCAGACGCTGACGGATGACCGGGTCGCCTGCTCGCCCGTTGCCCTGGGCGGTGGCGATGAGGTGGTCGAGCTCACGTCGGAACGAGAGCTGATGGCCGAGCAGGCCCACGCCGCGTTCGTAGCCCAACGTGGCCAGCGCCACCCGCCACCCCGCTCCTGGTTCACCCACCACCAGGTCCTTGGCCGTGCGGGCACCGTCGAAGAAGACTTCGTTGAACTCGGACGTCTTGGTCAGCTGGGTGATGGGGCGGATCTCCACGCCGGGCTGGTCCATCGGAACGAGCAGGTAGGACAGTCCTTTGTGCCGCAGGGATCCGGGCTCGGTCCGACAGACCACGAAGCACCAGTCGGACTGGTGAGCGAGCGACGTCCACACCTTCTGTCCGGTGATGACCCATTCGTCGCCATCGAGCTCAGCCCGGGTGGCCACGTTGGCCAGGTCGCTTCCAGCGTTCGGCTCCGAGTAGCCCTGGCACCACAGCTCGGTCCCGTCCACGATGCGCGGCAGGAAGCGGTCCTGCTGAGCCTTGCTCCCGTATTGGATGAGGGTCGGTCCGAGTAGTCCCTCGCCGAGGATGCTGACCCGCCCCGGGGCCTTGGCCTTCACGTACTCCTCGTTGAAGATCACCTGATGAGAGATGGAGGCCCCCCGCCCGCCGAACTCGACAGGCCACCCGAGGCAGGTCCATCCGCCAGCGGCCAGGACCCGCTCCCATTCGAGGCGGACATCGAAGCCGTAGGTCTCGTCGCCAGAGCCCCCCCGGCCACCTAGGGCGGCGAACTCCCCCACCACGTTTTCGGCCAGCCAGGCCTGGATTTCGGCACGGAAAGCCTCGTCCTCGGGTAGATCTCGAAGGTCCATTGGGCGTCGTCCTGGGGAGAGTTGCTGATGGGAAGGGGTGACCGCTCGGCGGCTGGGGCACACGTGCGAATCTGGCGCGACGTTAGCAAAAAGGTTTTCGGACCCGACCGCCCGACGGATGTCGAGGTACATCGCAGAACTGGTCCGGGAACACCTGCGACCTCTCCGGCGTTCTTCAATTGAGCATGTGGGGACCGGACCCGTCAGGGTGGGGGTACCTCCCTTCATCCCGGTCGGTACCGACGGGCCGGCATCGCCCCACGTGTACCGAGTGGACCGCATCCGCAGACAGAAGAATGAACGAGAACAGAGGAGTTCCCATGAGCACCACCGACGAGCCCGCCACTGCCAAGGTCGAGTTGACCGACGACGAATGGAAGTCCCGCCTCTCCCCCGAGCGCTATGCCGTCCTGCGCCAGAAGGGCACCGAGCCGGCCTGGTCGGGCGAGCTCCTCCACGTCGAGGGCAGCGGCATGTTCACCTGCGCCGGTTGCGGGGCCGAGCTGTTCCCGACCTCCACCAAGTTCGACTCCGGCTCCGGATGGCCGAGCTTCACCCATGCCCTCTCGGAGGGGACCATCGTGGAGCACGTCGACAAGTCGTTCGGAATGCGCCGCACCGAAATCACTTGTGCACGCTGCGGCGGCCACCTCGGTCACGTGTTTCCCGATGGCCCGGCTCCCACCGGCCTTCGCTACTGCGTCAACTCGCTCTCCCTCGAGTTCGAACGCACCGAAGGCTGACGCCGGGCGTCTGCGCCTCACGGTCCCTGACAAACACTCCCGGCGTCCACGCCCTGTCCGCCCCCGACCGATGCGTCGGGGGCGGATGCGCGTGGGTTGGTCACGCGGTGACCAGGCGCTCCTCGAGCAGAACGAAGAGCGACCCGAGTGAGTCCGCCTCGTCGGTGCCACCGGTACGGACCAGGGCCCGGCCCGCATCGGCCAGGGCCTGGCACGCGCTGAACGCCTCCTCCTTGGACAGCACGACCGACGGGCAGAAGTGCACCGGGGCGATCGACGGTGCCTCAGCCATCGATCGACCCCCCATCGAAGGGAGCGCCGCTGTCGCCCTCGGATGCCGGCCGCACCACCCGATGGACATCGACGGTGGCGAAGCGGAGTGCAGGACCGACCTCGTCGGCCACGATCTCCACCTTGAAGCGCCGGTCGCCCTCTTCGGTCTCCCAGCTGCGCTGCTCGAGTCGGCCGGTCACGATGACCCGCATCCCCTTGGTGAGGCTGAGGGCCACATTTTCGGCGAGGTCCCTCCAGATGACGACATCGAAGAAGGACGTCGACTCCTCCCACTCGTTGGTCTCCCGGTTCTGCCATCTCCGGTTGGCGGCGATGCCCAGGTTGGTGGTCGCCTGGCCGTCCCGGGTGTAGCGGATCTCGGGATCCCTGGTGAGGTTCCCGATGATCGTGGTAGTGGTCGCACTGCTCATATGTGGTCCCTTCCGTGCACCGGAGTGCATCGCCGCCGGGCGCTGTCGACACCAGGCGGGCCGCCCGATCGGGCGACACCGGCACCTTGGATCGACCACCTTGCCGGAACCCGCCCTCGTACCTTGCTGACCAGTCGACACCTCTGACCACCTGGGACGACGTCCTTCATTTGTCGCGCCGGAGCCGCCGCCGGAGCCGCCGCCCGAGCCGCCGCCCCGGGTCACACGGAGCGGATCGCTACCATTGGCTGCTCCACCCATGCCGCCTCGGACATTCCGCCCCACCCATGCCGGTGCACCGGTCACTGCGCCAAAGGACCCCCTTATGCCATCCACGTCGCCGGGCCCGTTGCACGGCGTGCGCGTGCTCGACCTCAGCTCGGTCGTCATGGGCCCGCTCGCCACCCAGATCCTCGGTGACCTGGGGGCCGACGTGATCACCGTTGAAGATCCCAAGGGAACCTTGAGTCGGGTCATGACGCCGGGACCCGTGCCCCAGCTCTCCGGGATCGCCCTCAATCTGCTTCGCAACAAGCGCAACGTGGTCCTCGACCTGAAGGACCCCGCTGACCGCGAGCGGGTGCTCGACATTGCCGCCACTTGTGACGTGCTGATCACCAACCTCCGACCAGGGACACTCGCCCGGCTCCGGCTCACCTACGAGGACGTTGCCGAAGTGCGCCCCGACATCGTCTTCTGCCAGGCCCAGGGCTATCCCTCTGACTCCCCTGCCGCTGATGCCCCGGCCTACGACGACGTCATCCAGGCCGGATCGGGCATCCCCGACACCTTCCGCAGACAAGGGGGCGAACCGGTTCTCGTCCCCACGCTGGTGGCGGACAAAGTGAGCGGGCTGACCATCACCTACGCCGTGCTTGCCGCCCTCTTGCACCGCGAACGGACCGGTGAGGGGCAGCGGGTCGAGGTTCCCATGATCGACGTGCTGACCGCCTTCACCCTGGTCGAGCACGCCGGTGCCGCCACCGCCGTCCCTCCGCAGGGCCCACCCGGCTACCCCCGCATTCTCAATCCCGAACGCAAGCCTCAACGCACGTCCGACGGCTGGATCAACGTGCTGGCCTACACCCGGGAGAACTACGAGGACCTGTTCCGCGAGGGCGGCCGGCCCGAACTCGTCGAAGACGAGCGGATCCAGAGCGCACGCTCCAGGATCGCCCACGCCGACAGCCTCTACAGCGACGTCGCTGCCGTCCTCACCGGTCGCACCACAGCCGAGTGGCTGGCCTTCTGTGCCGAGTCCAACATCCCGGCATCCGCCGTCCCGACCCTCGAGGAGCTGGTCGATGCCCTGCCTGAGGACGAGCATCCGCTGGCCGGCACCTACAAGGTGATCCCCCAGCCAGTCCGGTTCTCGGCCTTCGACGGCCCCACCGTCCATCGGCCGGCGGCCCTCAGCGGCCAGCACACCGACGAGGTCCTAGCCGAGGTCGCCGCCTGGCCCCGTGGCGACATAGGCCAAACGGCCCGAAGCTCCCCACCAAGCACCGCACGGGCAGAGGCCCCTACCGAGGAGACGCCATGACCACGTCCGACAACGCATTCGGCGATGTGACCGTCGCCATCTCGCCCGACCACGTGGCCGAGGTGGAGATGCACCGGCCACCGGCCAACTACTTCGATGCAGTCCTGCTGGCGGGCGTGGTCGACGCCATTCGCTGGGCGGCCGACGCAAGGGCCCGAGCCGTCGTCTTGTGCTCCGAAGGCAAGCACTTCTGCGCCGGGCTCGACTTCGGGGCCACGGACAAGCCGGAACCCGCGGCACTGGCGTCCCTATACGCAACGGCAAGAGACCTTGTCGACAGCCCCTTGCCCGTCGTAGTTGCCGTGCAGGGCTCCGCCGTCGGTGGCGGGTTGGGGCTAGCGCTGGCCGGCGACTTCCGGGTGGCCGCACCGTCGAGCCGGTTCGCCGCCAACTTCGTGCGCCTCGGGTTCCACCAGGGATTCGGGATCTCCTTGACGCTGCCTGCCGTCGTCGGTCGCCAGAAGGCACTCGAGCTGTTGACCACCGGTCGGCGGATCGATGGCATCGAGGCCTCGCAGATCGGACTGTGCGACCGCCTCGACGACGACCCGCGGGCCGGAGCCCGAGCGCTGGCCACGGAGCTCGCCGGTGCCGCGCCGCTGGCCGTGCGGTCGATCCGCGCCACCTTGCGAGCCGACCTGGTCGATGGGTTTGCGGCCATGGTCGACCATGAACGGGGCGAGCAGCTCCGCCTGATGGAGACGGCCGACTTCAGCGAGGGGATCGCCGCGTCCATGGACAGGCGTCCACCGGTGTTCCAAGGCGAGTGACCCCCTGGAGCGGGCAGTGGGCGCCAGGCGGGGAAGCTCTAGCGAGCGGTGAGATCCCCGGCCAGCAGCGCCCGGGTGACATCGCCCAGCACCACGCCGGGCCGACCGTCGGGGTACTCCGGATGATTGACGATCAGGGACACCGGCCCGACTGTGAACGCGGCCACCTCAGCGGGGGTGAACGGGAAGCGGACATAGTGCACGGCCGAGGTGACGTCGGGACGGGTCAGCTGCGCTCTGTGCTCTTCTTCGGGCACCGAACGCACCAGGTGCATGCCGGCGCCTTCGCCGATCCGCAGGGCGATCGACTCCTCGATGCCGACGAGCTTGGGTAGCCACGTTCGCAGCTGCTCTTCGGTGGTGAGCTCGAGGAAGAGGGTGGCCGACAGCTCGCCCGGTGACGGCAGCAGCCGGTTGTAGACATCGAGCTCGTGCTGGATCTGCTCGTCGGTCGTCAGCTTTTCCGCCCGGGCCATCTCCTGGACCTGGAAGCGGACCGTCGTCCGGCTCTCGAACGTCAACGTCACCACCGGACCCACCGTGATGCGTCGCAGCTTCTTCTCGGCGATGACCGTTCGACGGAACTCATCGCGTTCGCGCTCATAGGCGCGTTGGTCAGCGATGTCGTCGAGGGTCAGGGGGCGAGCGGTCATGTCTGCTCCTCAGGGATGCCGTAGGCCCGGGCCATCAGCTGCATGGGGTGCAGCGGCCGGGTGCCGGTCTCTTGTTCGATGGCCCCATTGGCCAGATGGCAGTCACCGCAGACGATGTCGTTGCCCGCTGCCTTGATCTCTTTCGCCATGGGTTTCGCCACCTTGCGGGCCAACTCGTAGTTCTCGGCCCGATATCCCCAGGTGCCATCGATGCCCGAGCACCGCTGCACCAGGGTCGCCTTGACCCCTGCCACCTTCAGCAGGTCGCGGCTCTTCAGGCCGATGTGCTGGGCCTGCAGGTGACAGGCCACGTGGTACGTGACCTGATCAGGAACGGCACCCGATTCGCGCCCTGGGAACACCGGGTCGAGTGTGGTGCCTTCTGCTTTGTGCAGGGCTATCAGGTACTCGGCCGGATCGAACGCGTGCTCGGCCACGAGCGCTGCATCGGCGGCCAGTTCGGTGCCCGCCAGATAGATCGGGTAGTCCTTCTTCACCACGTAGGCACAGGTGGGCTGGGCGACCACGACGTCACGACCGGCCCGGACTTCTTTGGCCAGTGCGGTGACGTTCGTCTTGGCCGCCTTGGTGAAGGCCTTGATGTTGCCCTGGTGGAGCCACGGGGCGCCGCAGCAGACGGTTCCCTCGGGCATCGAGCACGAGACGCCGTTGCGCTCGTACACCTTGACTAGGTCCTGGCCGATGGCCGGCTCCATGTACTCGACGAAGCAGGTGGGGAAGACCGACACATCGCCTTGGGGAGTGCCGGTGACGAATGATCGAGGGCCTCGTGCGGCCGCACGTCGCCGGAACCAGGTGGAGAACCGGGTCCGGGCATAGGGAGGGAGCAGTCGCTCGGACGCCATGCCGGCCGTCCTCTCCATCAGCTTGCGGGTCAGCGAACCAGGCGTTCCGGTGATGGCGTTGACCAACGGTGCAGCCGCGGTAGACACCCGGCCCAGCAGGTCGGTCCGACCGAGCACCTGGTCCGTCACCCGGTCGAGGATGGGCAGGCCCTCGTCGTGGCGGATGGCGTGGGCTCGCATCATCAACCGAGGGAAGTCGAGTTGCCACTCGTGGGGCGGCACATAGGGGCATTTCGGATAGCAGAGCTTGCACTGGTAGCACTCGTCGACGACCTGGTCCTGTTCAGCCGGCGTCATGGCCGACACGTCGCCATCGTGGGCGTCGACGAAGTCGAACAACGTCGGGAACGACGGACACAAGTTGAAGCAGAGGCGGCACCCGTGGCAGAGGTCGAACACCCGCTCGAGCTCAACGCGGAAGTCGGGCTCGTCGAGGTAGGCAGGATCGGCGGGCGAGTAGGTAGTGGTCATGGCTGGTCCTCGTGCGGTTTCGTGGCCAAGGCAGCGAGGGTGACCGGTTCGCCAACTGCAGAACCGATCACCCCGCGGTGCCTCAGGAGACGGAGGTGAGGCCTTCCGTGAACCGACCGGCATGGCTCTTTTCGGCACGGGCCAGGGTCTCGAACCACTCGGCGATCTCGTCGAATCCCTCGTCGCGCGCGGTGCGTGCGAAGCCCGGGTACATCTCCGAGTACTCGTAGGTCTCGCCCTCGATGGCCGACTTGAGGTTGTCCTCGGTAGGCCCGACGGCGGCACCGGTCACCGGGTCGCCGACTTCACGCAGGAAGTCGAAGTGGCCGAACGCGTGTCCGGTCTCCCCTTCGGCAACGGAGCGGAACAAGGCGGCCACGTCCGGGTAGCCCTCGACGTCAGCCTTCTGTGCGAAGTAGAGGTAGCGGCGATTGGCCTGGCTCTCTCCGGCGAAGGCCTCCTTCAAGTTGGCCTCTGTCTTGCTGTCTTTCAGTTCAGGCACGGTGGTCCTTTCTGGTTTCTGGTGTTGATAGGGAATGATCGGTGAGCGGAACGGTCGATCAGGCTGGGCGCCCGACAGGCACCCCCGGGGAGGAGCGGGCACTGGTCGCCTTGCGGCAGTCCGGGCACAGTCCACGGAAGATCACCTCGGCGGTGCCGAGTTCGAACCCCAGATCGGCACCTGCAGGAAGGGACATGTCGGGAAAGTCCACCACCAGGTCACGGACGCTTCCGCATACCTGACACACGAGGTGATGGTGGGGGTCCTCGACATTGGGGTCGAACCGGGTCCGGCCTGTTCCGACGTCGAGGGCGGCGATCTCCCCTAGCTCGGTCAGATCGTGGAGCGTCTGGTAGATGGTCTTGAGCGAGATGGTCTCCATCTCGAGCTGTGCGGCGACATGGACGGACTCGGCCGACGGATGGGTCTCGTCACCCTGCAGGAGCCGGAAGATGCACTGGCGCTGGGCCGTGACCTTGCGCCCGCTGCTCCTGAACAGCACGGTCAGCTCGTCGGGCGTCCTCACGCCGGCAAGGTATCACCAATGATTGTTAGTTGACAACAAATGTGGGAATGACCCACGCGTTCTGCGAGGTGCCCGTCGGCCTCCGGTGCCGTCACCCACCTGTGGCAGGCTTTGGCCATGCCTGATCCTGCGGCCGGGCCGGCGGCCCACTCCGACACGTTCCAACGCGACCGCGCCCTGACGCGACTGGCCGACGAGACCTTCGACGTCCTGGTCATCGGCGGAGGCATCACCGGGGCCGGAGTGGCCCTCGACGCAGCCAGCCGGGGATTGCGCACTGCGCTGGTGGAGAAGGACGACTTCGCCTCGGGAACGTCGTCCAAGTCATCGAAGTTGATCCACGGTGGCCTGCGTTACCTGCAGCAGAACGAGTACCGGCTGGTCTATGAGAACCTGGCCGAACGCCAGCGGCTCCTCGAAAACGCCCCGCACCTGGTCACCCCGCTGCCGTTCCTCATCCCGCTCTTCGGCAAGTCGGGCGTCGTCTCCAAAGGGGTCGCCCGGGTCTACCGGACCGCACTGTGGCTCTACGACCTCACCGGCGGCGTGCGCATCGGTCGTCGTCACGAGAAGGTCACCCGTGAGCAGGCCATGGCCCACATGCCGACCCTTCGAGCCGACCGCCTCGCCGCCGGATTCCTCTACTGGGACGCCCGGTCCGACGACTCGCGTCTGACGCTGACGGTCCTGCGCACGGCCGTCCTCGACCACGGGGCCGTCGCCGCCAACCACACCCGGGTCACCGGACTGGTGACCGACGGGTCGGGCGCCGTCTGTGGCGCCACCGTGACGCCCGAAGGCGCCGAGCCCTTCGACATCCGGGCCTCGGTAGTAGTCAACGCCACCGGCGTCTGGTCCGACGAGGTGCGGACGTTCGACGAACACCGCAACCCGGACTCGATCCGGCCGGCCAAGGGCATCCACATCACCGTGCCCGAGGACGCGTTCCCCTGCGACATCGCCGCGGTCATCCCGGTCAAGGAGGACAAACGGTCGATCTTCGTCGTGTCCTGGGGCGATCAGGTCTACCTGGGCACCACCGACACGGCATGGGACGGGCCGCTCGACGATCCCTCGTGCACCCCCGAAGACGTCGACTACATCTTGAACGCTGCCAACGCTGTCTCGACCCGCCAGCTGACCCGAGCCGACATCACGGGGATCTGGTCCGGACTCCGACCCCTCCTCGCCCCCGAACAGAAGGGCGGCACCAGCGAACGCACCGCCGACCTGTCCCGCCGCCACACCGTGCGGACCTCGACGAGCGGACTCATCACGGTCAACGGTGGAAAGCTCACCACCTATCGCAAGATGGCCGAAGACACCGTCGACGCCGTGGTCACGGGTCTCGGGCGCCGGGGGTTGCGGTGCCGGACGAAGAACCTCCGGCTGCACGGCGCACCCTCCACCGGCCGTGTCGCCCCCCGGGCCGGGGGCGAAGGCGCCAACGTACGCCCAGACTCGTCTGACCCGGTGGCATCGCGGACGACGCACCTCGCCGGGCGCTTCGGCACCGAGGCGGGTGCGGTCCTGGCCATGGCCGACGGCCGGCCCGACCTGCTCGAGCCGCTTGTGGCCGGACTCCCGTACCTCCGGGTCGAGGCCGTGTGGGCCGTCCAGCGGGAGATGGCGCGTTCGGTGTCTGACGTGCTCGACCGGCGCACCCAGGCCTCGTACCGAGATGCCCGAGCTGCCGCCGACGCCGCCACCGCAGTCGCCGGCCTGATCGGGCCCGAGCTCGGATGGGACGAGGCCCGGGCTGACGCCGAGGCCGCTACTTACGCAGCCCAGCTACGGGCCCAGCTGACACGGGCCGGCCTCGACCCAGTCTCCGACCCAGCCACTGATCCAGTCTCCGACCCAGCCACTGATCCAGGCTCCGATCCAGGCTCCGATCCGCTCCCCGTGGCCACAATTGCAGCCACAGGCGACGGTTCGACCGCGGTGGAAGCATGAGCCAGCCCACGCCGGTCACCCCAATCGACGCCGCCCCGTCCGAGGTGACCGATCGCCTCGATACACAGCGAGTAGGGATCGATGACGACCTGGCCCGTCGACTGGCCGATGCCTGCGATGCCGTCTCTGTTCTCGACGCCGACCGGGCCGAGGCCGGCCGCGACTGGTGGCCGCTGGCCATCGGCTGGGCCGCCGGCGGGTCCGTTCCCTCACGCCCGGCACTGGTCGCCCGTCCCACCGACACCGCCCAGGTCTCCGCCGTCCTCGCCCTGTGCAACGACGCCCGGGTCCCAGTCACTCCTGCGGGTGGCCGCAGCGGCGTGTGCGGTGCTTCGATTCCGCTGTTCGGCGGGGTCGCCCTCGACCTGTGCGGACTGGCCGGGATCGGCGACGTCGACGACGCCTCGTTGGTAGCCGACCTGCGAGCCGGCACCTTCGGACCCGACGTCGAGGCAGGTCTGCGCAACGACCACGGCCTCACGCTCGGCCACTGGCCCCAATCGATGGACCTCTCGACCGTCGGTGGGTGGCTGGCGTGCCGCGGGGCGGGCCAGTACTCCAACCGCTACGGCAAGATCGAGGACATGGTGCTCGGCCTCGAGGTCGTGCTGGCCGACGGCCGGGTGGTCCGCACCGGTGGGCACGGACCTCGCTCGGCCACTGGGCCCGACCTGACGCAGCTCTTCGTCGGTAGCGAGGGCACCCTCGGGGTGATCACCGAAGGCCGGTTCCGGGTCCACCCAGTCCCTTCCGGAGAAGGCCGACGAGCGTTCGGGTTCGCCAGCTTCGCCGACGGACTCGATGCCTGCCGGCGGATCCTCCGACGAGGAGCGACCCCCGCCGTCCTGCGCCTGTACGACACCACCGAGTCACGGCGCTCCTTCGACGAGGTCGACACCAACGTGCTGATCGTGCTGGACGAGGCCGATCCGGGACTGGTCGACGCCACCTTGGCCATCGTGGACCAGGAGTGCTCGGGTGCCGACGTGCTCGACCTCGCCCATGTGGATCGATGGCTCACCCATCGCAACGACGTATCTGCGCTCGCCCCGCTTTGGCGTTCCGGTGTCGTGGTCGACACCGTCGAGGTCTCGGCGCGCTGGGCTGCCCTTCCTGGCCTGTATACGGCGGTGCTCGGTGCCCTGGCCGACGTGCCCGGGACCCTGGTCGCCTCTTCCCATCAGAGCCACGCCTATACCGATGGTGCCTGCCTCTACTTCACCTTCGCCGGCCGGCCACCAGAAGAGGTGGCGAGCGGTGACCCGGCAGATCGGGACGGGTGGATCAGCGCCTACTACCGCCGAGCGTGGGATGAAGTCACCCGAGCGACCATCTCGGCCGGAGGCGCCATCAGCCACCACCACGGGATCGGGCTCAACCGGGGCCGGTTCCTGGCCGACGGGCTGGGTGCCTCCTTCGCCGTGCTGGCATCGATGAAGGACGCGCTCGATCCACACGGGATCCTCAACCCGGGCAAGCTCGGACTCGATAGCCCGTTCGGGCCGGTGGCCTGGCCATGAGCATCCTCGTCATCGACGTCGGCACCTCAGGCGTGCGCGGAGCAGTCGTCCGCCCCGACGCCTCGGTGGAGCACGTCCACCACATCCCCGTCCTTCCGGACACCCCCTTTCCCGGACTCGTCGAATTCGACGGACTGGCCATCGCCAGCGCCGTGCAAGAGGTCGCCGCCCGCTCTCTGGCCGATGGCGGCCCCGTGGCCGCGGTCGGCATCGCCAACCAACGGGCTTCCACCTTGGTGTGGGACCGAGCAACCGGTCAGCCACTCGCCCCCGGCCTGGGCTGGCAGGACCTGCGCACCGTGGGCACCTGTCTCGAGCTTCAAGCCCAAGGTATCCGGATCGCCCCTAATGCGTCAGCCACGAAACTGGCCGCCCTGCTCGATGCGGTCGATCCCGACCGCACACGTTCGGAACGAGGGGAGCTCGCCTTCGGGACCATCGACACGTGGGTGGCCTGGATCCTTTCCGAGGGCGAGCTGCACATCACGGACGCGTCCAACGCCGGCGTGACCGGACTGATCCACGGCGACGGCACCGGATGGAGCGCCAACCTCCTGGCTGCGCTACGGATTCCGGAGGCGGTCCTGCCCGAGATCGTCGACTCATCGGGCATCGTGGGAACTGCCCGAACACTGCAGGGGGCACCACCCATCGCCGGCATGGCTGGCGACCAGCAGGCTTCCCTGATCGGCCAGAGCTGCACGCGGGTGGGCCAGGCCAAGGCCACCTTCGGGACCGGTGGCATGCTCGACCAGTGCCTCGGCACCACGCGTCCAGCCCAGGCGGTCCGGGGGCCGGCAGGCACGTTCCCGATCATCGCTTGGCGACGAGGTGGAACCACCACCTGGGGCATCGAGGCCATCATGCTGTCCGCTGGCAGCTGCGTCGAGTGGCTACGTGACGACCTCGGGATCATCGACGATGCCGCCGACTCGGCCACCGTCGCCGGGCGGTGCGACAACACCGGAGACGTCTGGTTCGTGCCGGCACTGCTCGGGCTCGGCACTCCTGTTTGGGACTTCGGCGCTCGAGGCACCTACACGGGCATCACCCGGGGCAGCGGTCGGCCGGAGATGGTCCGTGCCGTCCTCGAAGGCGTCGCCCACCGAGGTGCTGACCTGCTGGAGTCGGCCGAGGCCGATTCCGGTCTGGCGATCGGGGCGCTGCGGGTCGATGGAGGGATGACGTCGAACGACGTCTTCGTCCAGGCGCTCGCCAACGCCTGTGCCAGGCCCGTCGAGATCTCCCCTGTGCTGGAGGCCACCACGCTCGGAGCCGCCTACCTGGCTGGGATGGCCGTGGGGACCTGGGCCGGCGAGGATGACGTAGCAGAGGCCTGGACCCCGCGAGCCGTAGTCCACCCCACCGGCACGGCGGCCGACCACGACGCGGCCCGAAGCCGCTGGTTGGACGCACGATCGAGAGCAGAAGGGGCCGTCCCCGAGCTCTCTGGTATCGACTTCTAGATCATCGGGCGCAGATCCGAACCCGTTCGCTCGCACGCAGACGCAGATCCCGGGCGCGTTGTGAAGTCACAGGGGGGCCACCTACAATGGGACGGACAAGGGCGCGTCGCGGGCGTTCCAAGTATCCGTTGTTCCCGCCGACCGAGGCCGGAGAACCAGGAGACCCATGACCACCGGCATCGAGACACTGGGCGGGGCAGAGCAGCCGGTCCCGGTGCCTGGCCGTCCGGTCCCCGGCCGTCCGGTGCCAGGCCTTGTCCCGGGTCTTGTCCCGGAAGCTGGCCCCGCAGTCAGCACGACGTCGTCCGCCCCAGACCCGATTGACGATGCCATGGCCTTGGCGTCCGAGTTGCACGCCGCCCTCTCCGGCGTCCTGCTCGGCACTCCGGTCGCCGTCACCACGGCGGTGATCGCCGCCCTTTCGGGCACCCACCTGCTCATCGAGGACGTCCCCGGCGTAGGCAAGACCGTCCTGGCCCGGGCGCTGGCCGCCGCACTCGGCGCAGAGCTGTCCCGAGTCCAGGGCCATCCCGATCTACTCCCTTCCGACATCACCGGGGTGACGGTCTTCTCCCCGGATACGGCGACCTGGGAGTTCCGCCCTGGTCCCGTCTTCGCCAACATCGTCCTCCTCGATGAGATGAACCGCACCCCGCCCCGGACCCAGTCGGCACTGCTCGAGTCCATGGAGGAGCAGCAGGTCTCCGTCGACGGCGAGTCGTGGCCTCTCCCCCGTCCGCATCTCGTCATCGGCACCCAGAACCCGGTGGGTCAGCTGGGCACTTACCCGCTGGCCGAGAGCCAGCTCGACCGGTTCGGGCTGTCCACCTCCATCGGATACCCCGACGCGGAGGTCGAGACGCAGCTCGTCCTGCACAACGGCGGCCGCTTCGCCCTCGATTCACTCACCCCCGTGGCCGACACCGACCGGTGGGAGCGGGCCATCGACGCAACCGCACGGGTCCACGTCGTCCACCAGGTGGCCGAGTACGCCGTCGCACTCGTGCGGGCTACCCGCTCCACCGGATCGGTCCGCCTCGGAGCCAGCCCCCGAGCGGCCATCTCGCTGCTGCGCAGCGCCCAGGCGCATGCCGTGCTGTCGGCTCGGCGCTACGTCACCCCTGGCGACGTCCAGGCCGTCGCCGTGGCCAGCCTCTCTCACCGCCTCATCGCCGAGGGCTCCGGTGGCGAGGGTCCTGTGCTGGTCGGCCGAGTCATCGCCGACACCCCAGCCCCGACCACGTGAGCCGCCGCGGGTCTTCGTCCACCCCGAAGCCCGTCCCCACGTGGCGCGCTGCACAAGCCGCCCTCGTCGGAGTGGCCACCGGGCTGGTCGGGGTCTTCGTGTGCCGACTGCTGTTCGGACCGGCTGCCGCCCCCTTCGGCATCGTCATCGGCGGGATCGCCTTGGCGGGTGGCACCTTGTTGTCATGGAGCGCCCACCGCCGGCTCCCGCTCGTCGCCTCCCCCCTGCTCCCCCCCACCCTTCGGCTCCGTCACCGAGTCCACCCGGTGGCCTGGATCGGTCCAGTGGCCGCCAGCATCATCACTCTGATCGCATGGGCAGGCGTGGCCCACTCGAGCGGCTCCGGTTGGGTCCAGGCCATCGGTGCCCTGCTCGGGGCCTTTCTTTTCGTGGGTCTGGTCGCTCCGGTGTGGCCGGCACGCCGAGCCCACGTGACGTGCACGACATGCCCGTCCGACGGGCGAGCCGGACAGCCGATGGAACTGCTCTTGCAGGCCGACCGACCCGTGCGGGTGCGGCCCATCCACCCTGGTGGCGCAGACCATCAGGCCGGTGGTGCCCAACGAGGGTCGCGGACTGTCACCCTCATTGTCACCCCTGCCCGCCGGGGACTCCTCGATGCCGTTGTCGTCGAAGTGGGGTCGAGTGCTCCGTTCGGACTGCTGTGGTGGGCCCGTGACGTCGAGCTCCCCTTGCCGCGGCTGCTTCATGTCGCCCCACGCACGAGCCCGTCCGACGCCAGGTTCGAGCAGATCGATCACTCGACAGGAGACGCCGCCCCTCGAGTGCCGTCTGGCCTCGGCGAGCCCCGAGGGGTGCGCCCGTATGCTCCCGGCGACCCGAGACGCGCCGTGCACTGGCCGGCCACGTCGCATGCCGGCAAGCTCATGGTCCGTGAAGCAGAGCGGCCGACGGACGACCCGGTCTACGTCGAGGTGGATCTGCCCCGCGATCGCGACGCCGCCGAGGCGGAGGCGGAACGGGTGATGGCCGGGGTCACCGCATGTCTGGCCCGACGCCAGCTCGTGGTGATGACCACCCATGAGGCGACCGGCCGCGTGGTGCGCCCGGTAGCGGATCAGATCGAGTTGGGCCGGCGCCTCGCCCGAGCGGTGCCGACGTGACGCTCTGGCAGCGGTTCGTCGATGTCAACCGACCCGGACCCCCGGAGCACTCGGTGTCGCTACGAGCGGCGTCGGTGGCAGCCCTCCTCGCTGGCATCGGGGCCTGCTGGACAGAAGGCCTCCTCAGTCCCGCCGTGGCTGCACTGGCCGTACTCGCTACGGTGGTCGGCAACGTCGTCGCCTACCGGCGACGCGCCAACCCGTGGCCCGGCATCAAGCCCATCCTGGCCGTCTGCGCCATCGGCGGGTTCACCTGGTTCATCCTGACGGTGACCCGGACGGCCACTCCTGGCGACATCGCCACGGTCGAGGCACCGCTGGCCGTGCTCTTCGCATGGGTGCTCTCCACTCATGCGTTCGACGTCCCGTCGCGGCGCGACGTCACCTACTCGCTGGCGGGATCTACGGCACTGATCGCTGTCGCCGCCGCCCAGTCGGTGGACATCACCTTGGGGGCCTGGGTACTGGCATGGGTGGCGTGCTGCGTATGGGGCCTCGTCGCCATGTGGCAGTCGATGTCCGAGACCGCCGGGCTGCCGTGGCGTTCGCTGGCCGGCGCCGGGTTCCTGGTAGCGGTGGTGGCCGTCGCGATCGTCGCCATCCTGCCGGCACCTCAGGTGTCGACCTCCCTCGCATTCACCTCTTCGTCGGCCAACTCGTCCCCTGTCGACAGTCCGACCAACCTGACCGACGGGAACGGCGCCCTTCCCGCCCACGCGGCCAGCCCCGCCGGCCGGACCGGCGTGGGCGGCTTCCTCGGCTTCGCCAAGTCTTTGGACACGGGAGCCCGGGTATCCCTGGGCGACCAGGTGATCATGCGGGTCCGCGCCACCCGGCCCAACTACTGGGTAGGCCAGACGTTCGACCAGTGGAACGGGCAGTCCTGGGTGCAGTCGGCCAACCCGGTCAACGGACACCGCACCCAGAAGATCACCGGGGGCTCGCCGTTCACCATCCCCACCTACCCAGACCAGGTGGCTCCGCTCTCCTCGGGCCAGCAGGACATCCAGACCTTCTACTTGGCCACTAGCGGCCCCAACCTCGTCTTCCACGCCGACAACGCCCAGCGGGTCTACCTCCAGACCCGCTCCATCTACGTCACCGCGGATGGCACCATCGCCTCGGCCCTCTCCATGGGCAAGGGCACGATCTACACCGTCGTGTCCGACGATGCCGACGCCACTGCGGCGCAACTGCAGGCCGCGACCGTCCCGGCACCAGCGGACCAGATCGACACGAGGTCCACCCTCGGGGCCGACGAGCAGCTTCGCTACCTCGAGCTGCCCCACCCCGACCAGCGAGTGACCACGCTCGCCGCCGAAATCACCCGAGGGGTCGCCAACTCGTCCGCCGGCGATCCGCATACCTATGGCAAGGTTGCCGCGATCGAGCAGTGGATGACGAGCCACGTCCACTACACGACCGACATCCCCCCGCTGCCGGCCGGGGCCGACGCCGTCGACTCGTTCCTGTTCGGCGCACGGCGCGGCTACTGCGAGCAGATCTCGACTGCGACAGTTGTGATGCTGCGGAGCCTCGGCATCCCGGCCCGCGAAGCCGTCGGGTACGTGCCTGGGCCCTTCAACCCGATCACTGACCTCTACGACATCCAGGCCCGAGACGCCCATGCCTGGGTCCAGGTCTGGTTCCCGGGGTATGGGTGGCAGAACTTCGACCCGACAGCCACGGTGCCTCTGGTCAATCCGGCACCCGGGTCGGTGCTAGCCCGTTCGTTCGGCCATGCGCTTTCGCGGCTCCCGTGGATCCCTCTCGCCGTGGCCGTCGGCGTGGTCGGAACGATCCTCGTGGTCCGGCGCCGGCGCCGGCGCCGCCCGGCAACATGGACAACCCAGGTGGCCGCCGACCTTTCTCAGGGCGGTGCCCGACTCGGCTGCCCTCGACGCACCGACGAAACGCTCACGGGCTACAGCCGGCGTCTGTCTTTGGCTGCACCAGATCATGGCGCCGACTTGAACAGCGCGGCCAGCCTGGTCGAACAGGCGACCTACGGCGGCATCGAGCCGTCGGCTGACGAGATCGCCTCGATTCTGACGTTTACCCGGCACTTCCGCTCCATCAAGCCCCGGCGCAAACGACGCCCAGACGGGTCACCAGGGTCTGGCGGGTCGCGAGGGTCTGGCGGGTCGCGAGGCTCAGACGGGTCGTCTTCCAGCGGTCACGATCTGGCGAGGGCCAGCGCCTCGTCGAACGAGGCTCCGGCGGCCAGCAACGGGCGGTAGCCCATCAGTTTGGCCGGCTGACTCAAGGTCAGTACGCCGCCGAGCCGGTCTCCCGACCGATAGAGGGCGATCATCTTGCCCTCTTCTCCAGATCCGCTGACCACCACGACCTCGTCGTCCGCGTCGGGCAGTCCGATCATCTGGATCTTGGTGGCGTACTGGTCCGACCAGAAGAAGGGCACGGGATCGAACGGCGTGGCCCCGGCCGTGCCAGCCAGCAGGTTCCTTGCACACGCGGCGCCGCCCTCGGCTGCGTTGGTCCAATGCTCGACCCGGGTCGGTTGCCCGGTGGTCGGGCGCATCCAGTTGGCCACGTCACCGGCGGCAACGATCCGGTCGGCCGCGAACAGCGAGCCGTCGCACCGCACGCCGTTGTCGAGGTCGAGGCCCGATCCTGCGAGCCACCCGACCGAAGGGGTGACGCCGATCCCGACGACCACAACATCGGCCACCAGCCTCGTGCCGTCGTCCAGCACCACCGTCACCGGGTCGACTCCCCCGGGGTCCGACTCCAGGTGATCGATCGCGACGGAGCACCGTAAGTCCATCCCGTTCGCCCGATGGAGATCGGCGCACTCCTGGCCCATGGCATCACCCAGCACCCGGGCCAGCGGTGTGTGGTGCGCCTCGAGCAGCGTGACCCTCGCCCCGATCCCGTGGCAGGTGGCAGCAACTTCGGAGCCGATGAACCCGGCACCGATGACGATGACACGCGGCGAGTCGCCAGCGGCGTCGAGGTCGGCTCGGATCCCCAGGCAGTCATCGAGGGTGCGCAGCATCCACACGTTTGCCATCCCGTCGGTCCCGGGCAGGCGTCGGGTCGCGGCCCCGGTGGCAATCACCAAGCCGTCGTATGCCACTTCGGAACCATCGTCACAGGCAACCGTCCGCGCCTCCGTATCGAGGCCGGTCGCTCGACGCCCGAGTCGGAACTCGAGGTCCAGGCTGTCGTGAGCATCCGGGGTGTGGTGACGGATCCGCTCGGCGTCCCACTTGCCGGACAGGACCTGCTTGGAGAGCGGAGGGCGGTCATAGGGAGGGTGGGTCTCCTCACCGATGACGATGATCGGACCGGTGTGTCCCTCGTGGCGTACCTCTTCGCCAGCCCGCAAGCCGGCCAGCGAAGCACCGACCACCACGATGGTTCCGTCCGGGGACACGGGATCACTCATGGATCGAATCGTAGAGGGACGAAGGCAGTGCCCCGTCCGTTCCTCCGGTCCCGACCCGGACGAAGGAGGGCAACCTGATTGATCCGGCATGTCCCGGGGTGAAGCGATCAGGCAGAAACCCGTCCGCTGACCTGCTCGTCGAGTACGTGGACTCCGAGATCCTTTGCCAGTGCAGTAATGCGCTGACGGGAAACTCCCATCATGTCGCCGATCTGTCCACGGGAGAACCCCAAGGCGAGGCATGCTTCGATGAGTGCCATGCGTAGATCGCGGCGGCTCTCGAGGTAGCAGTCGAGGGGACCGGACGCCTTCTCGCGCAGTTCGGACGGACTGACCTCAGCGGCGGCGAAGGCCTCCGGAAGGGTCAGCCCAGTCGCCATCAGTTCGAGCAGAGCTCGGCCCACACCTTCGTGCGCTTCGAGTTCGGAGCGAAGCTGCTCCGAGGCCCTCACAGCGCGCTCCATGGCGGTAATGGTCGACTTGTTCAGCGGATGGGCCCGATCGCCACCTTGTGGACCGTCATTCGTCATGTCTGCTCCCCCATCCCCTCGCTGCCTCGTGGCAGCGGGTCCGGGAGAAGCGGCCGAAAGGGTTGTCGTCCAAGAGGAGGAGGACGGGTTCCCTTGGGCCGCTTGGGCCGGTTCCTGCACGATCAGACTTACTCAGCCCGACAGTCCCTCATGCTGCAGTTCTTGCTACGCCGAGATATGGCTTCGACGCACGACGGTACATACTGGCCCGGGCAACATTCTGTCGCACGCACCTCTTTCAGACGTGACCAGCCCTCCCAATATACCAAAAATGGATCGCTAAAGGGAGTGTACCCGGGTGTGATTAGGGTCGGCCCTAGGTGCAAAACGGTTGCAACATTTCTCAAAAGCTGTTGCGCCATCCCGTGGGTCGGTCCGTGGGTCGGTCCGTGGGTCGGTCCGTCTACCAGCCCGAGGGTCGGTCCAACTGTCAGCCCATTCGTGCTCAGCCGCCGAACATGGTCATCCACTGCTCCGCCGTCTTGAGCCGGAACACGTAGTTGTGAGCCCGGGTGTGGCCCATTGTGGCCGACGGCTCCGGTGAGTAGAAGTGACCGGGATAGAGGACGGTGTCGTCAGGCACACGGGCCAGCCGGGTCATCAGCGACTCGTGCATGGCTGCCGGGTCACTGCCCGGGAAGTCGGTCCGTCCACATCCGTCGAGGAACAAGGTGTCGCCGGCGATGAGCTTGCCGTCGACCAAGAAGCACTGACTGCCCGGCGTGTGGCCCGGCGTGTGCACGAGCGTGATGGGGACCCCGCCAACCTCGACGACATCGCCGCCCGAGTGGAGCACGAGGTCACCGACCCCCACTCCGGTCGACCGCTCCACCCATGGCGCCTCGTCGGCTTGGATGTGGACAGGCACCTGAGCCGCTTCGATCAGCCGGGTGATGCCCTCGATCTTCCACCCCATCATTTCGCCGCCCACGTGGTCCGGGTGAAAGTGCGTGGCCAGCGCCCCGACGCAGCGCATGTCGTCGGCCGCCAAGATGCCGAGCAGGTCGTCGACGCCGTAGGCGGGGTCGATGATCACCGCCTCGCCTGTCTCTCGGTCCCCCACCAAGTAGACGAAGTTGACCATCTGCTGGGCCACCTGGTCGTCGGTGGCGAAGTCCCTTCCGGCCAGCAGCTGTCGGAAGTACAGCCGGTCGGAGCCGGTCGGTCCATTGCGTTCGGTCGAGGCATCGGTCACCTCTCCACTGTAGGTTCCGGACACCCCAGAGTTCCGGCAACTGCCAGACCCGGCTGTGGCTACGATCCAGTGCACTTACCTATGCAACCGGGGGATGGTGCCGAGATGACCGCTACTGACACGAACATGGACTACACCCGATCGGCCACGGCGATGCTCCGCCACTGGGCATCTCGGCAGCCTGACGCACCCATGCTCACGCTTGGCGACGAGACGGTTACCTGGGGTGCGCTCTACGAACGGGCGAAAGAGGTGGCCACCGCGCTGGCAGCCGATGGCGTCGTTGCTGGCGAGCGGGTGGCCTTCCTGGATCGAAACGGCATCGAGTTCTTCGAAGTCTTCTTCGGGTGCGCATTGATCGGTGCGGTCAGCGTCGCCGTCAATTGGCGGCTCGCCCACGCCGAGATGGCCGGGATCGTGGAGGACGCCGGAGCCACCGTGCTGGTCTACGGGCCTGACTACGCAGAAGCCGTCGACGACATCACTCATCACGTTTCCGATGTGCGCCGATTCCTTCCCCTGTCCGAACTGCCCGGATGGCGCTCCGCAGCGTCCGCTGGCGGTGCCGTCGACCCCGGATTCGAACCCGGTCCGGACGATGTCGTGACCCAGCTCTACACCTCGGGCACCACCGGCCTCCCCAAGGGGGTCATGATCTCGGGCAAGAACCTCGCCACCATCTTGACCGGGGCAGTCGAGGTCTTCCGCATCGATGGAGACACTGTGTCGATGGCGGCTATGCCTCTGTTCCATATCGGCGGCACGGGCTGGGCCCTGTCGGGCATGTCCCGCGGCGGGCACACGATCATCGTGCGCGACATCGATCCGGTCGAGATCCTCCGCCTCATCGAGGAGTACCGGATCACCGACTCGTTCGTGGTGCCAGCCGTACTCATGTTCCTGCTCGCCACCCCGCAGCTTGCTGCTACCGACGTGAGCTCGCTGCGGACGATCTACTACGGGGCCTCCCCCATCTCCGAAGACGTGCTGGTGAAGTCGATGCGGGCGTTCGGGTGCGACTTCGCCCAGGTCTACGGGCTGACCGAGACGACCGGTGCCATCACGTCGCTGATGCCCGCCGACCACGACCCCGACGGACCTCGGGCCAATCTGCTGCGGTCCGCCGGCCAGCCCTTCTCCCACGTGGAGCTGCAGATCGTCGACTCCGCCACCGGAGAGGTGCTTGCCGCCGGCGAGGTCGGCGAGGTCATGACCCGGTCGGATCAGAACATGCTCGGCTACTGGAAGAAGCCCGACGAGACGGCCGACGTGCTCTCGACGGACGGCTGGTTCCGCACCGGCGACGCCGGGTGGCTGAGTGAGGACGGCTATCTGTTCCTGCATGACCGGATCAAGGACATGATCGTTTCGGGTGGCGAGAACGTCTATCCGGCTGAGGTCGAGAACGCCCTCCTGGCCCATCCTTCCGTGGTCGACGCCGCCGTCATCGGGGTACCTGACGACCGCTGGGGTGAGACGGTCAAGGCCATCGTCGTGCGGGCCCAGGGCGCGGACAGCGACGACGCGGCGCTGGCCGCCGACATCATCGCCTCGACCCGGACCCGCTTGGCCGGCTACAAGTGCCCGACGTCGATCGACTTCGTGGACGTGCTGCCCCGCAATCCGTCGGGCAAGGTGCTGAAGCGCGAACTGCGCGCCCCCTACTGGGAAGGTCGGGAGCGCAACATCGGCTGATACGTCGGGCCCGCTCGGCCCGTCCGGTGACTCTTACCCGTCCGGTCAGAACAGGGCGTCGGAGTCAGCGTCGTCGTCCGAGTCTTCGTCTGCACCGGAATGCTCTGGACCGGCCTGATCGACAGGTCCGTCCTGGCCGATGGCCTCGAGCCGGGGCACCAGTTCCTCCACTCGCATACGGGTGCGGCGAAGCCGGCGATCGAGTTCGTCCACGATGTCGGTGGCCCGCTCGAGCTGGTCGACCAGCCGGTCGACGTCGACCACCCCGGTCTCGAACTCCTCGATGATCCCGTCGAGCTCCGCACCCGCGTCCGAGTAGCTGAGGTCGGCGACGGGCCGGCTGGCGCCGTCCTCGTCCCCCTTGGGGGTTCGTGCTGCCATCAGTTGGTTCCTTCCGTGGAGTGGTCGTTCGTTGACGTCGTGGACGTGGGCCTCGTTGCAGGGGTGTCGGACACGTTCGAGGTGACCATGCCATCGGCCAGCTGCGTGGTGAGCACCGCACCCGGGGCCAGCCCGGCCACCGAGCGGAGCACCGACCCGTCAGCCCCCCGGGTCACCGAGTAGCCCCGCTCGAGCTGGCGTTGGTAGTCGTACGCGCCGAGCAGGCGCCGGCGCTGCCCAGCCCGCAGCTCTTCGAGCTCGAGGCGCTGGGCCGGAAGCCCGACAAGCCGCTGAGAGCGTGTCGTCAGCGCGCCCTGCTCTCGGTCGAGTGCACGGTCGGCCGCTCGGGATACCGCCCCGGCGGACACCACGAGGCGCTCGGCGTGACGGTCGACCTGATTACGCGCCCCGGTGGACATGGCCCGCTGATGGGCGGCCAACCCCTTGTCGGCCTGACGCACCCGCTCTCGGGCGATGCGAGCGAGGTCGGCCCCTGCCGCCTCGACATTCCGCCAGTAGTCGAGGGCGGCTCGGGCGAGCTCCTGGCCGCACTCAGTCGGGGTGATGAACGCTCGGTTGGCGACTTCGTCGGCGACCGACTGGTCGCCGGTGTGACCAATCCCGGTCCACACCGGTACTTCCGCGTTGGCGATGGCCCGGGCCACCGGCTCCTGGTCGAAGGCGGCCAGATCGGCTTTGGATCCGCCGCCTCGGACCACCACGATGACGTCGATCTGTTCCATCTGCAGATCACGAATGGCCGCTGCCACCATGGCCGGGGCGTCCTTGCCCTGGACTGCGGTCGGGGCGACGGAGACGTCGAAGGCCAGACCAGAGCCTCGCAGTCCACCGAGGAAGTCGTTGAAGCCTTCGGTTCCAGGGCTCGCCACTAGGCCGACCCGCAACGGCAGTGCGGGCACGCGCATCCGGCGCTGACGGTCGAAGAGGTTTTCGTCGATCAGGGCCTGGATCAACCGGGCTCGTTCGGCTGCGACTTTGCCCATGAGGGAGTCGGTGTCGAGTTCGGACAACTTGAAGTCGACCGACCCTCGGACCTTGTAGAACTCGACCTCGCCCCGGGCGCGGACGACCATGCCGGCCTCGAGGGTGATGCCGAGGCGTTCCAGGGTGGTCCGGACAGTCCGCCACCGGTTGGCCCAGCATTTGACGCTCAGCTGTGGTGCGCCGGCCCCCTGGGAGTTGCTGGGATCGACGAGGTCGATGAAGCAGTGGCCGTTGGCGTTCACCTTCAGCGAGCGGATCTCCCCGGTGATCCAGACCTCTTCGGGAAAGGCGGTGCGCACCGAGCGGTCTACCCGGGCGTAGAGATCGGTGATCGACAAGGCAGTCGCACCAGACTGCTCGGCCAAGAGGCGCTCGGCGCGTGATTCGAAGGGCACGGGGTCAGGATAGAACCCGGGTGAGTCAACGCTGGACGCCAGTGGCGTCGGTGAGCAGCACCAGTGGATCATCCCGGTGGGGCGCGCCTGTGGGACGATAGAGCCGACGGTGAGCCGGCTGGGTGGTCGCGGTCTGCATCGAATGGGGGTCCGCCCCCAGAAGATGCAGGTCGAGGAAGGTCGGGACTCCATAGGGCAGGGTGCTGGTTAACGGCCAGTCGGGGTGACCTGCAGGACAGTGCCACAGAGAACAGACCGCCGATGGCGCAGCCGCAAGGGTGCGCACAGGTAAGGGTGAAACGGTGCGGTAAGAGCGCACCAGCGGCCGGGGTGACCCGGTCGGCTCGGTAAACCCCACCCGGAGCAAGGTCGAACAGGGGACATGGGCGGCTCGTCCGGCGCTCGGAAACGGGTGCCAGCCCCAGGTAGACCGCTCAGATGGATGGCCACCACGTTCCGCAAGGAACGTACAGAATCCCGCCTACAGGCCGGCTCACCGTCAACCAGGACTTTTACCACGGGAAGGG
>CAININ010000092.1 GCA_903849265.1 uncultured Acidimicrobiaceae bacterium | reverse complement strand
GATCCGCCGCCTATAGATCTGTAGTCGCGGGGTACCGACGAACGGCTTCGACGGCTAGCCAAACACGCGAAGTAAGGGGCAGGGCCGAAGCCCCACCCCTTCCTGCGTCGATGCTGCAAGCGGATAGCCGAGGCTGATCGGGCCTCCAAAACCGACGGACGAGAGACCAGCGCCGGTGAGCGCAGTCTGGATGTCCGACAGGGTCTGGGTCGTCGTACCGGTGAGGGAGGACGTGGCGCCATTGTCGGCACCAGCGAAGTCACCCTTGACCGACGTGCTGCCCACCGAAAGGGTGGCGTTCGAGGTCGGAAGGGCCCCGTTGGTGCTGACGCTCACGGTCCCGATGGAGAGCTTGCTCTGCGGGGCCGCCAACTTCACGGTGGACAGGTCTGCGGCCGTGGCCGTCCAGTTGATGGTGATCTTGCCTGTCGTGGCCATGGCCGGAGTGGGAACTCCGGTCGCTCCCGTGGTCGTGACGTGAAGCACGCCGGTGCCAGATCCGGTGACGGTGGTGCCAGCCGGAAGCGCCACGGGCCCGGACACGGTGCACGCGGACAGCGTGACGTGGATGGTCGAGTTGACCTTCGACGGAATCGACGTCGAGGTGATGTGCGGCGCGAGTCCAGCAGTCGCAGCGACCGTGCAGGAGATGCTGTCCTTGCTGACGTCGACCTTGCTGCTGCCTCCGTGGCCGGCAAAGGCGACCCCGCCCGTGGCGGCCAACATGCCAATGGGCATGGCGACCGCTGCTGCTGCAACTGCGAACTTCCTCATGTGTTGCTCCCTCTGTCGTTTGTCGGGCGTCTGCCCCTTGGCGCTTGACGATGGATTCCCACCAAGCCCTTGCTGAACAGAACGAGGATGGGGGGTCCGTTACAGGGCCACCGATCTGGTGGAGTCCGGCGGTACTGGACGCGATGCGCCAGAAGGGTGCTTCTCGGGTGCAGTGCCTCGCGAGCGTTGCATCGATCGATGTCCCCAGGTACGCTCTGTCTGGTTACCGAACGGTAACTAACGAGGGGCCCACCCGGTCGGGTGTGCGTGCGGCCATAGTGCCGACACCGGCCCAGGAGCGTGAGCGGCCCCCGGGCCAGATCAGGAGGACAGGTGTCCGATTTCTCGATGGAGCTCAACGAGGACCAGCTGACGGTCCAGAAGTGGGTGCACGACTTCGCTGAGACGGTGATGCGTCCGGCCGCCCACGAGTGGGACGAGCGCGAAGAGACCCCCTGGCCCATCATCCAAGAGGCGGCCAAGATCGGCCTGTACTCGATGGACTTCATGGCCGACGCCTTCTCCGACCCGTTGGGCCTCAAGATGGTCATCGCCCTCGAGGAGCTCTCCTGGGGTGACGCCGGCATCTGCTTGGCACTGATGGGAACCACGCTGGCGGTGGCCGGGATCATGGCCAACGGCACGCCCGAGCAGGCCATGGAGTGGGTTCCGCAGTGCTTCGGGACCCCTGATGACATCAAGATCGCCGCCTTCGGCGTGTCCGAGCCCGACGCCGGCTCCGACGTCTCGTCGCTCAAGACCCGGGCCGTCTACGACGAGGCCACCGACGAGTGGGTCCTCAACGGCACCAAGACGTGGATCACCAACGGCGGCATCGCCCACACCCACGTGATCGTGGCCTCGGTCGAGCCGGCGCTGCGCGGCCGCGGCCAGGCCAGCTTCATCGTGCCCGAGGGAACCAAGGGCATCTCCATGGGCCAGAAGTTCCAGAAGATGGGCATCCGGGCCAGCCACACCGCGGAGGTCGTCCTCGATGACTGCCGTATCCCCGGGGCTCTGCTCCTCGGCGGCAAGGAGAAGCTCGACGAAAAGCTGGCCCGTGCCCGTGAGGGCAAGCGGTCCGGCGGCCAGGCGGCCATGAAGACCTTCGAGGCCACCCGCCCCTCGGTCGGCGCCCAGGCCCTCGGAATTGCCCGTGCCGCCTACGAGTACGCCCTCGACTACGCCAAGGAGCGCGAGCAGTTCGGTCGCCCCATCATCGAAAACCAGGCAATCGCCTTCAAGCTGGCCAACATGAAGACCCAGGTCGACGCATCTCGCCTCCTGGTATGGCGGGCCGCATGGATGGCCGCCACCGGCAAGCCCTTCGAGAACGGCGAGGGCTCGATGTCGAAGTGGTTCGCCTCGGAGACGGCCGTCAAGGTCACCGAGGACGCCATCCAGATCCTCGGCGGCTACGGCTATGTCCGTGAGTACCCGGTCGAGCGGTGGCATCGTGACTCCAAGATCTTCACGATCTTCGAGGGCACCAGCGAGATCCAGCAGCTGATCATCGCTCGGGCCATCTCCGGCGTCCACATCCAGTAGCCGCCTCACAGTCAGAAGTCTGACTGCCGTCGGGCCCCCGCTCCTTCCCTCGGAATGTGCGGGGGCCCTTCTGCGCTCCGACCTCTGTACCGTCCGATACCGTGGCCCGGTGCTGAACGATGGGACGACCACCGATGCCGTGCTGGGCGTTCCCGCTGAGGCCGACGTGACACAGGCCGTCACCGTCTTGACCCTGTGCACGGGCAACGCCGCCCGATCGGTGATGGCCGGCGCCATGCTGCTCGATGGCCCGCTGCCCATCGTGACGGCCGGGACCCATGTCATCGAGGGACAGCCGATGAGCCGGCGCACCCGTGCCGCCCTCGCATCGGTGGGGTTCTCTGCCGACGGTCATCGGAGCCACCAGATCACCGAGGCGGACATGGACGATGCTGTCCTGATCTTGGCCATGGCCGCCGAGCACGTGGCCTACATCCGCCGCAAGCATCCCGAGGTCGCCCATCGCACGGCGTCCATCAAACGACTGGTCCGGGACCTGCCAGCTGGGCCGTCCCCCTTGGCGGATCGCTTGGCCACCCTGGGGCTCGCCGACGTGGAGGTGGAGCCTTGGGAAGACGTCGAGGACCCAGCCGGGGGCGACGATGCCGTCTACGTGTCCTGTGCCGAAGAGCTCGCCGACCTGTGCGCTCGGCTTTTGCCACTCTTGCGGTGAGCTGACCCACCGACTCACCTGCTCGCCGGCCACCTGCTCACCTGCCACCGGGAAACTGCGCCCCGGGCCTCGGTTCAGTGCAGTCGGGCAGCGCTCATCTCGAGCTCGCGGCGTCCAGTTCCGGGTACCGGAGCGAGAGGTCGCCACACTCCACGCAGACTGACTCGGGGATGAGGCCGACCCGCATCAGGATGGCGAACGCCTTGCATCCAAGACACAGCCCCAACGCCGACTCTAAGAACGCTGCGACGGTCAGCATGGCCACCACCACCCAGGTGGCACCGTGCAGGCCGAACCCGAACCACAGCACGAGGGCGGTAGTGGAGAAGACGACGCCGATTGCCTGAGCGAACCGCTTGGGAGGCCCAGGAACCAGCTTCGGACCCCAGGGAAGCCGAGGTGCCACCACGCGAGTGGCGAACTGCCCGAGCGGGCTGAAGCGAGGTCCGGACAGGACGCGGGCCCAGAACCCGTAGGCAAGGGGAACCAGGATCCACGGCTGACGGAAGATCAGTGCGGCCGCGCACATCACGACGACGCCACCTGCCACCGTGCGGGCCGCGTATTCATTGACCGGATTCGGGAACGTGAACACGCCAATACCTTACCTGCTGGGTCGGGTTTCGTGCACGCCAGCCGGCGGCTGGCCGCTTGCTGTTCGCCAGCGGCCATCCGATGGTCCCGTGGAGGGGGGTCGGGGCATCTGATGCATCCAGGGGAGTCGGCGGTTCCGAATAGGCTCCGTGATGGTGGATGTGGAACACGCGAGTGACGCGAATCTGGTCGTAGCGGTGGGACGCTGGCACGAGCCTGCCCTCGCAGAGATCTACCGTCGCCATGGCGGGTCGGTCCACGCGCTGTCCCGGCGGGTCCTCCGGTCCGATGCTCCAGCCGAGGAGGTGACCCAGGAGGTGTTCCTCGACCTTTGGCGGAACCCCGAGAAGTTCGACGCGCAGCGGGGTACCCTCCGCTCGTTCCTGCTCGCTCGCACCCACGGCAAGTCGGTGGACGTGGTGCGAGCCGAGGAGTCACGGCGTCGGCGCGAGGAGCGCACCACCCGTGAGACAGCCACAGCCGCCTACGACATCGACCGGGAAGTCTGGGACATGGCCGTGGCCGAGCAGGTCAAGGACGCGCTCATCGCCCTCCCCGACGAACTGCGTCAGCCAATCGAGCTCGCCTACTTCGGAGGGCACACCTACCGAGAGGTAGCCGTGATGCTCGACGAACCTGAAGGCACCGTCAAGAGCCGGATCCGCTCGGGTCTGGGACGGCTTCGGGTCAATCTCATCGAACGTGGCGTCGAGCCAGCAGGGACAGAGCAGTGACGACCGCATCGATGCCGATGAGCCACGTGCAACTTCAGGAACTCTTGGGCGTCTATGCCCTCGATGCCCTCGATACCGAGACGGCCGCACTCGTCGAGCATCACCTCGACGAATGTCTCCGCTGCGCAGTCGAGGTGGCACAGCATCATGAGGTGACCGGACTCCTGGCCAACTCGGGAGGTGCACCTCCGGCTCGGCTGTGGGATGGGATCGCCGGACTACTCGACGGGACG
>CAININ010000091.1 GCA_903849265.1 uncultured Acidimicrobiaceae bacterium | reverse complement strand
GTGAAGAGGACATCGCCAGGCAGAAGCGGAAGCACTGCGGACAACTGGGCGATCAGGGAGGGCACGCCGAAGATGAGCCCTGACGTCCGATCGTCCTGGACCGTCACCCCGTTGATGCTGCACCCGAGGGCCAGGTCGTCCGGGTCGTCGACCTCGTCGGGAGTGACCAGCCACGGGCCGAACGGGCCGAACCCCCGATACGATTTGCCCAGCGAGAACTGCATCCCGGCCGCGAACTGGACCGTTCGCTCCGACAGATCCTGGCCGACACACAGGCCGGCTACGTGGGCCCACGCCTCGGACTCCTCCACCCGGTCGGCGGTGCGCCCGATGACCACCACCAGCTCCACCTCCCAGTCCACGGTGTCGGCGGGGAGCTCGACTGTGGAGTCGGGACCGGCCAGACATGCCGGGAACTTGGTGAACACCGCGGGGATCTCGGGTACCTGCAGCCCGGTCTCCTCGGCATGGGACCGGTAGTTGAGTCCGATCCCGAAGACCTGCCGAGGCGATGGCGAGGGGCAGCCGAAGTCCGTCCGATCGAACGGCACGCCGCCGGTCGTATCTGCCCCGGCGGCCCACGCCAGGAACTCCTCCCACCGGTCGAAGAGGTCGGCCAGGCCAGGTCCGAACTGTCCGTTGGACGCGACGGCCACGTCGAGGGCGGATGTCCCGTCGATCACGACGGCACGGCCGTCGATGTTCCCTACCTTCATCTGTCTCCTCCGAGTTCGTCGAGCACTGCACCGAGCACCGCTGCCGGATCGCTGGCTCCGGTCGGGATCCGCCAGGCCACATGCTGGTCGGGCCGCACCAGGATGGCCCCCTCGTCGCCAAAACCGGAGACCTTGTGCCACGAGCCGTCAGCATCCAGCACATCGCGGCCCATGAGTACCACCGAGAGCGGCACCGCCATCTCGCCCGGCCGCTCGCCGAACTGCTCGCCGGCGCCGGCCCACACCGGCGACGAGGTGAGCAACAGATAGCGACTCGGGTCGACGAGGTCCAGGGTCGAGATCCGCACCCCGTCACGGGTGACCCAGGCATGCGGCAACCGTCCGCCAGGACGGGTGGATGGCGCGTACTGACGCACCACGTTCGCCACCTCGACCGGAGACGTCCCGTCGTCGACGACCGTCCCCTCGCCGGGTGGATAGGAGAAGCCGAGCTGCAGCCCGAGCATGTCGAAGTGCTCGTCCTGAGCCTCAGCGGCCGCAGTGATCGCAGCCCGGCCCTCGGCACTGGCGACAGCAACGGCGAAGTTCGCCCGCGACTCTTCGAGCGTGCCGCCCTCCCCGCATGCGACGAAGACGTCGATCATGCGCATGGCGTTGTCGAGGCTCTTGTCGGCGTTGTGTACAGCCACCGGTCGGCGCTCGGCGGCGTAGGTGGCGAGCAGCCCGGCGGGTGCCCATCCGCGCTCGGTGGCGGCCAGCTTCCACACCAGGTTGTGCACGTCGGCGACGCCGGTGTTGAGTCCCAGGCCGCCGGTGGGCGGGAACCGGTGGGCGGCGTCGCCGACCAGGAAGACCCGGCCGTCGCCGTAGCGCTCGGCGATCTGGCACGTCATCCGCCACGGTCGGACGTTGTCGATCACGAGGTCGAGGTCGTCGGTACCGGCGGCGGCCCGGAACAACGCCGCACACCGTTGTTGCGTGAACGACCCGAACTCCTCGACGTCCGGGTCCCACTCCTTCATGAACACCCAGGTGGAGGCCATGTCATGGGCCACGAACACGCCCCGGACGTCCGGGTCCATCACCCAGTACAGCGTGGCGGGCCGGTCGCCCACCAGGTGGCGCAGGTCGGCCGTGGCGTGGATCATGACGAAGGACTGGAGGACGTCGGGTCCCTCCATGGGGATTCCGAGCCAGGCCCGGACACGACTGCCCGCTCCGTCGGCCGCGATCACGTACCGGCTGGAGAGCACGGCGGTGGCGCCGGTCGCCACGTCGCGCAAGGTGCTGATCACCTCGTCGGGGCCTTGGATCCCAGCCACCCATTCGACGCCGTCGACCAGGCCGGTGACGTGATCGCGCAGGATGGCTTCGAGCCGGTGTTGGGACAGGTTGCGCAGCGGGGTCGGCGTAACGTCGTCGAGCTCGTGCAGCCGGTCCTGCATCTCAAAGGGGACACGGCCCAACTCATCGCCGACCAATGTTGTCACCCAGCGGACCCAGGCGCCCTCGTCGGGTGGCTGGCAGGCAGCCAGGATCCGGTCCATGTCCACTCCCGCCGACCGCAGGATCTCGAAGGTCCGCGCGCTGATCACGTGGGCGGCCGGAGCCGACTGCACATCGCTGCGGCGCTCCACTACGACGTGGTCGATCCCGTGGAGGGCCAGGAGCACCGATGCCGCCAGCCCGACCGGTCCGCCGCCCACCACCAGGACCGTGGTCCGTTCGGGCAGGCCGTCCAATCCGTCCACCCGCTCCACATCGACGACCGACTCGGTGGTGGCCATCAAACCAGGCCTTCATAGGCGCCGCCGTCCAGTTGGAGGTTCTGGCCTGTCAGGTAACCGGAGCCCTCGGCACACAGGAATGCGCACGCGGCCCCGACTTCCTCGGGCCGGCCCAACCGTCCGGCTGGGATGGTGGCGGCAATCTCGGCGTATGCCTCTTCGAGCGTGATGCCTCTGATGGCCACTGCTAGCTCGGCCATCTGGCGCTGACGGCCGGTGTCGATCCGCTCGGGCAGAAGGTTGTTGATGGTGACGTTGTCGGACACCACGTCGCGCGCTACTGCTTTCATCACCCCGGTGAGTCCGGCACGCGCGGCCACCGACGGGGTCATGAATGCATGCGGCGTCTTGACCATCGCACTCGTGATGTTGACGATGCGCCCGAATCGGCGCACTCGCATCCCGGGCAGCACCGCCTGGACCAACTCGATGGCACTCAGCATGTTGGCCTGCAGGGCCGCTTGCCACGCGGCGGCGTCCACGTCCAGAAATCCGGCCGGGGGCGGTCCGGCGTTGTTGGTCACCAGGATGTCCGGGTCGGGACACATCCCGACGAGGCGGGCCCGGCCCTCTGCATCGTTGAGGTCGGCGGCCACGCCAAGGGCGTCGACCCCGAAACGGTCGGCCATCTCCTTTGCTGTCTGCGCGGCGGTGTCGGTCGACCGTCCGTTGATCACGAGCGTCACGCCTTCAGCCGCCAACGCCTCGGCGCAGGCACGGCCGAGGCCGGACGTCGACGCGCAGACGATCGCCGTGCGCCCGCGAATGCCGAGGTCCATGTCAGCGGCCCGCCGCTTCGCGGGCCTTGGCCAGATCGTCGATGTCGGCTGGAAGGAAGAAGTCAGGCTTGGCATGGCCCGGCTCCCAGGAGGCGATGGTGAATGGATCCCAATCGGTCCGGAGCTCCTCGGCCTCCCACTGGTCGTCGTCGGTGATCTGATCCATGTCCGCGAAAAGTTCGAACATCCCGCCCTGGGGGTCGAGGAGATACCAGAACAGGTTGGCTCCCAGTACGTGGCGTCCAACCCCATACACGGAGGCCTCCGGTCGTTCGGCCACCACACGCATCCCGGCCAGGCCGATGGCGTCCACGTCGTCCATCTCCACGGCGTAGTGATTCATGCACGGCACCGGAGCGGGCATGAGGAGCAGATTGTGGTGATCAGTGGAACAGCGGAAGAACCGTGCGAACCCCCCTTCGAGCGAGTCCGACAGCTTGAAGCCGAGGCCATCCCCGTAGAAGACGGCGCTGGCGGCGACGTCGGGGGTCCCGAACACCACGTGGCCGACGCGACGGGGCGGTGCGGGCTGCGAGCCGGTGGCGCCGGATGATCGGCTGTTGGCCCGGGTGATCCGGCCGGGTCGGTTGGCCTCACGAGCCTCCGGAGTGGTCAGCGGAGGAACGTCTGCGACCTCGACCACCACCTCGTGATCGCCCAGCGGATCGACACACCGCAGCGCTCCGTCAGTGAGGGTCGAGGGGACCCCCAAGGCGTTGAGGCTGTCCCTGATGGCAACCAGGTCGGACTCGTCAGAGCAGCCGAGCCGAAGTTCGGAAACGTGGCGATACGAGCCCTCAGCCACCCTTAGCTGCGAGGGCCGGTCGGCGGTGCCCAGGATGCCAGCGTCGGTGTGGACCATGCCCAGGCCGGTCCAGAACCCGACCAGTGCGTCGGGATCGGGCACCGACAGCTCGAGGTCCAACAGTGAGTGCAGCGGCATGGTTCGCCTCCTTGGTCGCCAGACCAGGATATGGG